>JAKIYB010000014.1:12427-20282 GCA_022708765.1 Armatimonadota bacterium
CGGGGTCGCCGCCGAGGTCCACGATCGTGCGTCCACGAGGGTGGACGAGCACGTCGGCGGCTTCCGGCGGCAGCGCGGGGGCGTCATTGTGCGCCAGGGTACCGTTCGGCGCCACCACCCTCACGCCCCGTGCCGCCAATTCCTCCCGGTGATCGAGCACGCGGAAGTAGGGGGTAACGACATCCAGGTCCACCAGCGTCACCGGCCCGGCGGCGGTGAGCGCGACGGCCAGCGCCATGGCGCACTCCGTTTTGCCGCTGCCATAGGCGCCGGTGAGGATGACGGCGCCGGGGCTTGGCACCAGCGCGGTCAGTTCATCGGTGGTGGTCACGGGTATCCCTTTCATGGCATGGCGCGCAGGCGCTGATATTCCTGCTCGGCGAAGGCGTCGGTCATGCCGGCGACGTGATCGCACACGGCGCGTGCGCGGGCGAGCGCCGGCAGCGCCGGGTCGAGGCCGGGCACGCGCGCGGGGTCCGCCATGCAGGCATGAAAGATCGTGGCGATGACGTCGCGAATCCGCTCGCGGATATGACCGGGCATCGCGCGCGTCAGGTACAGGTGCTCGTACATGAAGTCTTTCAATTCATTCGTCAGTTCGGTCATCGCCGGCGACATGCGGATGGCGTCGAGGCCGGCGCTGGCGCTGATGACATCGCTGACCATGGCGGTGAGGCGCGCCGAGTGGGTGGCGCCCAACCGCTCGCGCACCGGAACGGGCAGATCGTCCAGCCGCAGCCGGCCGGTGCGCAGCGCGTCGTCAATATCGTGACTGCTGTAAGCGATGCGGTCGCAGAGCGCCACGAGTTGCCCCTCCAGCGTGGCGGCCACCCGTGTCATCGCGCTCGGCAGGTCGGCGGCGCCTTTGCTGTGGCGCAGGATGCCGTCGCGCACCTCCCAGGTGAGGTTCAGCCCGCGTCCGTCGCGTTCCAGGCACTCCACCACGCGCAGGCTTTGCTCGGCGTGGCGAAAACCGGCATCGGGGTCATATTCCCGGTACACGGCGTCCAGCGCCGCTTCGCCGGAGTGGCCGAAGGGGCTGTGGCCGAGGTCATGACCGAGGGCGATGGCTTCGGTGAGATCTTCGTTCAGGCGCAGGGCGCGGGCGATGGTGCGCGCCACCTGGCTCACCTCCAGCGAATGGGTGAGGCGAGTGCGTTCATGATCGCCGCGCGGCGGCACGAAGACCTGGGTTTTTCCAGCCAGCCGGCGGAAAGCCTTGCAGTGCAGGATGCGGTCGCGGTCGCGCTGAAACTCGGTGCGGAACGGGCAGGATTCATCCGGAAAGACGCGCCCGCGCGTGCGGGCGCTGAACGCCGCGCGGGGCGCGAGCGCGCGCGCTTCCCAGCGTTCCGTTATCTGGCGGGGGCATTCATGCGTGGTATTGGTCGTCATCATCTCCCCGGCGCGCACGCCGGCGCGCTCCTCATTGTACCCGGCGGGCGGCGCCGGGACAAGGGCGGGTGACGAGACGGACGGGCGCCGGCGGATATCGCCGGCGCCCGGTTGGGCAAGATCAGTATTCGATCGGTCGCCGTTCTTCGCGGGTATTCGTCTCGGCGTAGCGATAAATGATGCCGGCGAAGGGCGTATCCGTGGTGTTCGGGCCGAAGGCGCGGGTGGTGCCGACCTGCATCCAGAAGTGGTCGGAGAGGCGGCGACGCAGCGCGGCGGAAACAGTGGCCTGGCGCAGGATGACGCCGCCGACTTTCTGCTCCGGCAGATAATCCAGCACCAGCGCATTGCTATTGACGTTCAGGTAACTGAGGCCGATGAACGGCTTGGTGAAGTCCGCGTCCACCGCCCCCGAATAGGAAGTATACATGAGGCCGCCATGCACGCGCACGGTGAAGCCGCTCTCGATGTTGTCGCCGCGCGCCAGCAGCACTTTGGACGCCACCAGATAGCCCTCCACCGCGTTTAACCGCGCGGCGGTTTTCTGGCGGAAGGCGCGGAGGCCGGCGGCGACGCCGGGCAGCTTGCCGTAGATATCTTCATCAATCAGCAGAATCTTCGCGCTGGCGCCTTCCACGTTTACCCCGATGGCGTTGTTGCGCACGTTGCCGATGAGCGCGCCGAATTCCGATCCTTCCGATAATCCGTAACACAGGCGAATCGGAATGGAAAGGGTGTTGCCGGCGGGTGTCTTCACCGGGAGGTAATCGGCGCCCAGCGCGAAGGTCGCTTCGCGCTGCACATCGGCGGTCGGGATTTGCACAAGGCCGGTGTCGCCGAACATCGTCGGATACGCCAGCACGGGCAGCGTGGCCGCCAGCATGACCAGTAGGACGAGCAGCCGCATACGGTTCATCATCAGTGGCTCCTTCACGATAGAGACTGCGCCAGCGCGGCGCGTGCTACACCATTTCTTATTCGTGCTTCACGCGCGGATGCCTTCCGCGCGGCGGAAAAACTTTCAACCACCGAACGCGAGGCTCATACCCGCGAAGAGGTAGTGCTCCGTCGTACCGAGCAGCGCCACGGCATTGGTGACGCCCACCACGGTGGTGACCAGCCCTTCCTCGCGCGCGATGCGCAGCGAGGTGATGGCCTTCGGCTCCAGCCGCGAGCTTTTCGCCTGCGCCTCGCCCATCACCCGCATACCGCTGGGCAGGATGAGGACGGCGCCGACGTAGGGCCGCACGGCGTCCGCCGAACCGGCGACGGTGCGCACATCCGTCCAGGTGAGGCCGCCGGTGACGCTGATTGGGCCAGGCCGGGTGACCGCCAGGTACAAGCAGCGCTGGGTGACGACATCAGCATCGAGATAAAGAGCGCCCATCGCGCCTTCGGCGTCCAGCAGCGCCACCGGGAAGGTGAATTTTCCATTTATGCCCAGCATGTCTTCGTCGTCAATGCCGTAGAGCACGCCCACTTCACCGGCCGGGAGGCCGACAATGCCGCGCAGCAGGATGCCGCGGTCGCCGGGATTCTCCGCCACGTCACCGGCAAGGCGAAGACCGGCGTCGGCTGCCAGCGCGTCGGGCAGCACCACCAGGCCGGTGGGGCCGGTGAGCGTGGGGAGGGCGCGCGCGCCGAGCGCGGCGAGGAGGATGAGCAGCAGGGGGACGATGCGGGTCATGGCGACACTCCTGTGATGGGCATGATTGATGCGGTCTCCGGACGCGGCACGCGACCTGTCGCGATGCGCGACAGCGCTGGCGCCACCGCCGCGAGTATATAAAGGCTGTCCCGGCCTGTCAAGGGGCGGGAAATAGAGAAAACGCGAACATAAGTTTACAATAACATGCCGATCCTTGCTTACATCCTGCTGTTCTGCCTGCTGGCGAGCGTGGGTGCCATCCTGCTCATCGCCAGTTTCCTGCTGCTGCCGTCGCGGACGCGGGAGGCGGTGACGGGCGTGCTGGTGCTCTACGCTATCGGCACACTGCTCGGGGTGGCGTTCCTCGATCTGCTGCCGTCCGCGCTGGCCGCAGCGCCGGCGGACGGCATCTTCGCCGCCGCGCTGGGCGGCGTGACGGCTTTTATCGTGCTGGAGGAGGCGGTAGCCTGGCACCGCTGCCACCAGGGTGGATGCGTTGAGGCGCGGGCGACCGGCCCCCTCATCCTCATCGGCGATGCCCTGCATAACTTCGTGGATGGGGTGGTAATCACCGCCGCGTTTCTCGTCGCCGTTCCAGCGGGCATCACCGCGTCGGTGGCGATCATCCTGCATGAGGTATTTCACGAAGCGGGCGATATGGGGGTGTTGCTAACGTCCGGGTATCCGCCACGCCAGGCGGTGCTGCTGAATATCCTCTCCAGCCTTCCCACCTTTGCCGGAGCGCTCCTCGCCTACGGCAGCCTGCGCCTCCTGAGCCCCCTTCTCCCTTATGTGCTGGCGATCGCCGCCGGCGGCTTCCTGTATATTGCCCTCGCGCAGCTTCTCCCCCGGCTGCCCCGGCATCCAGCCCCGGGCCTGGCGCTCTGGCAGATCGGCTGGCTGCTGCTGGGTATCGGCACGGTCGCGCTGCTGGAACGGCTGCTCGCGTGAGGATCAGGAGGCGGCAGCGTCCGCGCGCGCCAGTTCCCGCGCCCGCAGCGCCAGCGCCAGCGCCGCTCGCCCGTCCGTGCCGGTGACGCGGGGATGGTAGCCAGGCTGCCGCGTCCAGGTGATGAAATCGGCCAGCGCGGCGCGTACCGCCTGTCCGTAGGCGAGGGATTTTTCCGCGGTGAACACCTGCGCGCGCGCCAGCGTGGTGGCCGCCACCGCCTCGCCATCCGCCCGCCAGGGACCACCCCCCAGTTCCTGGGTGGTGATGCCGGCCTCCGGCAACAGCGCGGTGAGGCGCGCGAGCGCTTCGGGATTCACTAATCCTTCCAGCTCCAGGCGCTCGGGAATCCACCCATCGAGGCGAAAACGCCCGCGCGCGCAGTCGAGCACGGCGCGGGTGGATTCCAGTGGCGCCGGCATGTCGAAGGCATGATAGAACGATCCCAGCACGCGCGCGCCGTACTGCACCACGATCTGCCATTTGTCCTCCACGCCATTGGGGCGGCAGGTGCGGCCCGCCCAGCGAAGCCGTCCGTCTCCGAGGATAGAAGAAAACAGATCGAAGAAATGCACGCCGTGCTCGACGGGGATGGCGCCGCTGCGCGCGGGGTCCCAGAACCAGTGGTCGGGAGACAGATCGGCGGCGTGATTTTCAAAGAGCAGTCGTTGCGGCGCGCCGAAGAGTTCTTCGCGCACCAGCACGCGCAGCAGATCGTATAGCGGACTGTAGCGCATGATGAAGTTGACGCCCACCCGCACTCCGCGCCGATCGGCGGCCGTCAGCATCGCGTCGGCGGCGGCGAGCGTGATGGCCAGCGGCTTTTCGCACCAGACGTGCTTGCCCGCGGCGATGGCCGCCAGCGCGGGGGCGGCGCGCAGATCGGGCGGAGTGGCGAGGTGGACGATATCCACCTCCGGATGCGTCACCAGCGCGCGCCAGTCGGTGAAGGCGTGCGGAATGTCATACTGGCGCGCGAGGGCGGCGTATTTCTCCGTGCGCGTGCCGGCAATGGCCGTCACCCGCACACCGAGCATGCGCTGGTATTGTTCAAGGCAAAACCGCCCGAAGCCGCCGACGCCGAGAATCCCCAACCGCACCTCTGCCATACCCACTCCTCCGCTTATTGTAAGCGTCGTGACGGGTGTCGTGTGGACGGTTGATGCGCCAATACCGTGCTGAGTGGATAAAAACGCGCCGCGCGGACCAGGGGATGGTCCGCGCGGCGCGGGCTGTTTCACGTGAAACACTACTCGCGGGTGACGATTTCGTAAATGCGTTCCAGGTCGTCGGTGGTATAGTATTCGATCTCGATGACCCCCTTCTCTCCGGTGGCGCCGGGGCGGAAACGCACTTTCACCCCCAGCGCGCGCTGCAGCGTTTCCTGCGCCGCCAGCAGGTTGGCGTCCATGCCGGCAGGCGGGGTGGTCTTCTTGCGCGGGGCGGGCATGGCCGTCGGCGCCGCGGCGGCGAGTGCCTCCACCGCGCGTACCGAAAGGCCGCGTGACACCGTCTCCCGGAAAAGAGCGAGCTGTCGCTCCGGGGTGGGGGCGGCGAGCAACGCGCGAGCGTGGCCTTCGCTGATCGCGCCCGCCTCCAATCCACTCTGGATGGGGGCCGGTAGCGCCAGCAGGCGCAGGGTATTCGCCACCGTCGGGCGGCTTTTGCCTACCCGCGCGGCCACATCCGCCTGCGTCATGCCGAACTCGTCGAGGAGCTGTTGATAAGAGCGGGCGGCCTCCATCGGATTCAGATCTTCGCGCTGCAGGTTCTCCACCAGCGCCAGCTCCAGCATCTCGCGGTCGTCGCACTCGCGCACCATCACCGGCACCTCGGCCAGCCCGGCGCGGCGCGCGGCCTGCAGCCGGCGCTCGCCGGCAATGAGCTCGTATCCCCCCTCGCGCGGGCGCACGGTGAGCGGCTGCAGGATGCCGTGCTGGCGGATGGATTCGGCCAATTCCTCCAGCGCTTCCGGGGCGAAGACGCGCCGCGGCTGATAGGGATTGACGGCGATGGCGCTGATGGGGACGAACTCAGGCCCGCTGCCGGTATTCAACTCCGCGCCGGGGATGAGCGACCCCAGGCCGCTACGGCGTTTCAACATCGGTCAAGCACCTCCCGGGTGAGGGTGAGATAAGCGCGCGCGCCTTTGCCGCGTGGGTCGTAGGTGAAAATCGTCTCCCCGTAGCTGGGCGCTTCCGACAGGCGAATGGTGCGCGGGATGGCTGTTTTGAAGACGCGGGCGCCGTATTGCCGGCGCACGGCGGCGCTCACGTCGCGGCAGAGCTTCATGCGCGTATCTACCATGGTGAGGAGGATGCCGAGGATCTCCAGCGCCGGGTTGAGGCCGCGCTTCACCAGGCGCAGGGTATATTCCAATTGTGCCAGGCCCTCCAGGGCGTAGAACTCGCACTGCATGGGCACCAGCACGGCATCGGCGGCGGCGAGTGTATTGATGGGCAGTAGCCCCAGCGACGGCGGGGTATCAATGATGATAAAGCGGTACCGCGAGTCGGCGCCGTCCAGCCCGTTGCGCAGGCGCACCTCGCGCTCCGGCAAGGTTGCCAACTCCACCACCGCGCCCGCCAGGTCGAGGGTGGCGGGGATAACGTCCAGCCCTTCTACCGCGCTCGCGACCGTCGTCTCACGCCAGGTGCAGTCACCGAGGAGCAGATCGTAGACGGTGGCCTCCAGGCGCGATTTCTCCACGCCCGCGCCTGTGGTGGCGTTGCCCTGCGGGTCAAGGTCCACCAGCAGCGTGCGGTGTCCCTCGCGCGCCAGGCCGGTGGCGAGATTCACGGCGGTGGTGGTTTTTCCCACGCCGCCTTTTTGATTGACGATGGCCAGCGTTTTTGTCATGGATGCTGCAACCGTGGAGGAGAATGTGATTGCGAATCGGCGGTTCATTCTAGGCGCGTGGTCCGGCTTGTGTCAAGGAACAGCGGGTGTTTTTTCGCCGCGCCGGGGTCGCGCGGGAATTTCGCCGGAGTCGGGCGCACTTTGCGCACGATGATGAGCACACGCTCGTCGCCGGTGGGCAGGGCCAGCCGTTGGGTCTCGGCCACCTCGCCGCCGAGCAGGGCAAGCGCGCGGGCGCTGTCGGAGATTTCCGGCAGGCTGTTGGGCCCCTTCATCGCGATGAGGCGGCCACCCTCGCGCAGCAGGGGGAGGGCGTATTCCACCAGCGCGCCGAGATGCGCCACCGCGCGAGCGAGGGCGATATCGAACTGGCCGCGGAAGGCCGGGCGCTGACCGAGCTCTTCCGCGCGCGCCCAGGCCGCCTCCGCGTTGTCCAGTCCCAGCGCGGCGATGGCCTCTTCGATGAATGTCACTTTCTTCCGCACGCTGTCATTCAGCGTCACCCGCACCTCCGGATGGCGGATGGCCAACGGCAGGCCGGGAAAACCGGCGCCGGCGCCGATATCCACCGCGCGCTCGCCGGGGGCGGGCGTCCAGGCCAGCTCGACGGTGAGCGAGTCGAGGAAATGTTTGATCAGCACCTCGTCCGGTTCGATGATGGCGGTGAGGTTCACCTGCCGGTTGCGTTCCAGCAGCAGCGCGAGAAGTTGCGCGAAGCGCGCCTCCTGCTCCGGCGTGATGGTCAGTCCCAGTTGCGTGGCGCCCGCATGGAGCGCGGTCATGTCAAACGTCATAATGTTTCACGTGAAACAGGAGTCGCGCCCTCATCCCCATCCCCTCGCCCCGAGGAGACGGGGGCACGTTTCTTCGCGGCAAGCCACACCAGCAGCAGTGAGATATCCGCCGGGGTGACGCCGGGGATGCGCGCCGCCTGGCCGACGGTGCGCGGCTGCACGCGCGCGAAGTGGTCCATAGCTTCGCGCGAAAGGCCGCGCACCGCGGGG
>JAKIYB010000150.1:0-6134 GCA_022708765.1 Armatimonadota bacterium
TTGTTGTGCCGGTCGGGGTTGTCATCGTCACCGCGCGGCGCAGGGCGTTCACCTCGCCGCGCGCGCGCGCCAGCGAGGGCAGGTCCTCCTTCCCGGCGGCGTCGCGCACACTCGGACAGGCGTCTTCCGGCACCAGGTCGGCGGCCTGCCGCACCAGGGCTTCGCGGTGGGCGGGCATCACTTCCGCCTGCCGCAACAGACGGTCGGCGTCCGTCAGCTTGCGCGCCAGCGCGGGATCGCCGGCACGGGCTGCCAGCGCCAGCAGGAGAAGCAGACAGAGCGCCAACGCGCGACTCCTCCCCCCGGCCCTCTCCCTTCCAGAGAAGAGGGTGAGGGGGCAAAATAATGCGAAACCGCCATACATAGGGGCAGAACCTTCTCCCCCTTCCCAGGAGGGGAGGGGGCCGGGGGGAGGGGTCATGCATGCCGCCTTACCGGGCATCCGCGTCCTCCTCTTCATCCGGTCGCGGGGTGGACATTCCACCCGCCGGGGGCGCGGCGTAGTCGGGCGCGGGCAGCTCGGGCAGCGGCATGGGGGCGGCGGCCTGCTCGACGGGCGGCGGAGCGGAGTAATCCGGGAATCCCCCGGTTGATTGCGGGGCGGTGAGGCCGGGCACGGCGGCAGACACGCTCGCGGGCACGGTCGGCACGGCGGCGTAATTCGGATAGGCGGCTGTCGCCGGGCGGTTTGCCGTTTGCGTCAGTGCCCGCGCGATTTCATCGCCCAGTCCCACCTGCCGCGCGAGGTTGATAAGATCGTAGCCCTCTATCCGGCAGCGTGCGTCTATATAGATCAACGCCTGCAGGCTGGATAACATGGCGAAGAAAATAATGCCGCCCAGCGTGGTACCGATGAAGTAGAGCAGTTCGAATCCCAGCGACGGCGCCACGAAGCGCCCCGCGCCGAGGATAAGCAGTACAAGCCAGCCGATGAATGGCAGGAAGAGGATCGGCAGGTGCGTGTAGGCGTAGAGGCTCCAGAAATACGCCTTAAAATTTGCCGACGCATAGCGAAAACTTTTGCCCAGGGCGGTGAAGGGTCCTTCATGGTCTACCGCCACCGTCACCGGCGCATACAGGAAGAAGACACCGGCGACGGCGTAGGCGGCCAGCGTGAGCAGGGCGGTGATAACCATGCCCGTCGCCGAACCGATTGCTCCGCCGGCGTCACCGGCCAGGAAACCGAGTGCGGTGCAGATGCCGATGACGATAACCCCGACGATCATGACGGCGCTGGAAAGGACCGACGCAAAGAAGGAGAAGATGATGGCGTAAAGCAGCAGGCTCCAGAAGGGCTTGCCCATGCGCGTGTAGGCGTCGTTGAGGGTGAGCGTCTTCCCCTGCGCTTCCGCCGTGGCGATACGCAGTTGCGCGATGTAGGTGTAGCTGAGCGCGAGCCAACTGACGAGGGAGTAGCCGAGCAGATAGAAGAGGAACTCGAAGTTCTGGAGCATCTCCCCCAGCGCTTCGAGCGAGAATTCGCGCAGCAGGTTTCCCGGCAGCAGGAAGTAGCGCACGCCCGCAGCATACACCACCACCAGCAGCGCCGGCACCATCCCGGCCAGCACCAGCGTCGCCGCCCGCTCGCGGAAGAGATCGAAACTGTCATCCAGCAAATCGCGCAGGGTATACTGCCGCACCCACGGTGTCATTCCAGCCATCGTGCATCCTTGTTCGGCTCGCGTTGTCTCTTCTCTTCCACGCGGGCATCCCATCTCCCTGCCGCGCCGACGAGGAAATGTTGACACGCGCGGAACCGATGCAACCGGGAGGGCTCGACGGTATCTCACCCACGAAAACACGTAGATGCAGGAAAAAGGGCGTTCCATCGTGAATCATACTGCATCCGCGCCGCCTATACCGGCGGCAAAATGGGGGGCACGCGTGATGCACCGATTATCCATGAGTTGCCGGAGGGCCTGTGTCGTGTGGTTACTGTGCGTCAGCGCGTTGCCGCTGTTCGCCGCGGAACGCCCCATCAGTGAAGCCTCGAATATCATCCTGATGCTGGAAGGTGTGTCGTGTGGGAAGGTTGTGAACTTCTCCGGGGGCGCCGTCTCTGCTGATACGCCGGAAACGAATCCCCAATCCGGGCAGGCGGCGAAAAAATCGCTGGGACAGCTCCGCTTTGAAGCGATCACCGTTTCGCTACGGCTGCCGGTGGCACCCGCCGTGCAGGCCTGGATCACCGATACCTGGGCGATGAAAGCACCGCGAAAAAGCGGCGCGCTACTGTTCGGCGCGGCCGATGGCCAGATCACCGCGCTGCAGTTTACCAATGCGCTGCTGACCGAAGTGGCCATCTCTCCCTGCGATGCGGCGAGTGATGATCCCGGACAGCTCACGCTGACCATCCAGTCAACCATGCTGGCCGATGGCATCGCGGCCGTCGCGCCGGCGTCGGCGCCTGGAACAATGCAGAAGTCCTGGATGCGCGCCAACTTTCGCCTGGCATTGGACGGCATGAACTGCGCGGATGTAAAACACATCGAGAATATTGTCGTGCGGCAAGGCATTGCGGCTGAGAATGTCGGCGGTGACCGCTTAGTCACGCCGACGCCGGGAAAGCTCACTATCGCGAACCTGCGCCTGACGCTGCCGGCGGCACAGGCCGCGGCCTGGCGGCAATGGATGCTGATGCTGGGCGATAACGGCGATGCACAGGAGAAACAGGGGTATATCAGTCTGTTGTCAGCCGACCAGCAGACGGAG
Source organism: Armatimonadota bacterium (assembly GCA_022708765.1). Taxonomy (GTDB): domain Bacteria; phylum Armatimonadota; class Hebobacteria; order CAIYQO01; family CAIYQO01; genus JAKIYB01. The sequence continues at coordinate 2,713 of JAKIYB010000150.1, forward strand.
ATTCAGCGCATGACGCTGACGAATGTCGGCGTCTGCCGCATCGCGCGTACGCCGCTGAACTCTGGCGAATATGTTAACGACGTCATTGTTGACCTCTACTGCGAGCAGATGATGTTCAACGCCCCGAATACACCCCCGCAGGCGGTGCAGCCGGAAGGCGCGCAGGTGCCTAACGGCAAGGGGGAATTCAAGAAAACATACATCATGCGGCAAGGCGACCCGCTGCATTTCACCCTGCACAGCGCGAAGTACCTGGTCGAACCGGTCATCATCGGGGAGCGCTATGTCGTCGCTACCGCCGGCGAGAAGCTGCTGCTGCTCAATTTCACCGTGGAAAACCCCCACGCCACTGACCGATTGGTCCGTTGGGACATGCTGCGCCTCTCCGCCGTCGGCGCCGGCAACGTCAACTACCCGGCCGAGAATGTATGGGGCATCGAAGCGACGGGCCGGGCAGCCGCGCTGGAGCTGCCCGCCGGAGAGAAAATGGCGCTGTATGCCGTCATCGCGCTGCCGGCGAAAGGGGAGCCAACGACCATCCTGGTCAAGTCGAATAAGGACAACGACGGGCCGGTATTGCCTTACGACGCGCACGGCCATGTGCCCGCGCTGTCCGAGCCGTTCGCCGACCCGCGAGACGCCACCGGCGCCAGCGCGCTGGAAGTGGTGCCCGCAAAGGTTGGCACCGCCTATCCGGCATGGAATTTCGCCGTCACTGTGGATAAAATGGAGCTCGTTCCCGCGCCGCTGGGTGAGATCGCGCCGCGAGAAGATGAGCGCCTTTTCGTCTGCGAATTGCGCATGCGCAATCAGACAAATCATGAGCAACTGCTGCGCGCGGATGTGCTGCAGCCGACGCTCACCACCGAAGAAGGCGAAAAACTGCGCTATACCGCCATGCTGCTGCCGACTACGGACCGCCCGGTTGCGCAGCCTATTGACGCCGGCGCTGAAATGCGCGTGCGCCTGGTCTTCATCTTGCCTCAAGGCGCGAAACCTCACCAGCTCGTGCTGCAGGAATATAAGAGCCGACGGTATCGGTATCTGGTGCAATAACGGCGGTAACGCCATCCTACCCAGCTTCTTTTGAAAGGCAGAGACGATGTTTGAACATATGGCGATGTGGACCTGGCCGGATGCCGTCTGGGGGCAGGAGCCCGCGCGGATTGTGGACCGGCTGAAGGCCGCGCACATTGATATCATCATCCCGTATATCTCGCGGCGCGCGGCGGAGGGCGCGGTCTTCGGCAATGAGGTGCAGTCGCCGGAGCGGTATGAAGAGCGGCTGAGCGCGCTGGTTGAGGAGGCGCATGCGCAGGGCATGCAGGTGCATGCCTGCTTTGACGAGATCAACGCCTACCCGGCGATGCCGGCGGAGGCGTATGCCTGCCGGCAGGTGCGCGAGGACGGCAGCGTGGCGAATACGCTCTGTCCGGCCAACCCCGCCGCCACCGCCTACATCCTCGGCGAGCTGGAGCGCATCCTCACCGACTTCGCCTATGACGGCATCGGACTGGAAGACGGCTACGTCTACAACAACAGCACGATTTACGACCCGGCCAACGCGGGCGTGGATACGTATCGGCAAATCCCGGTGTGTTACTGCGACCACTGCCGCGCGCATGCGCCCATCGGCACGCAGGAGTGGGGGCAGTGGAAGCGCGACCGCATGACCGAACTGATCGCGGCGGAAGCGGCGCTCATCCGCCGCCTGCGTCCCGGCATCCCCTTCTCCACCGCCGCGCGCGTGCCGTATCAGCAGGCGTTTTACACGCCGTACCGGGAGGAGATTCCTTACTACGTGGGGTGGGGCTTCTGCGCGGCGCGCGACAATCTCTGCGCCGACTGGGCGGAATGGTTGCGCCAGGGGCATATTGACTTCATCTGCCCGATGAGTTACTTCCACTCCTCGCGGCTCATCGAGTTGCAGACGCGCGAATGCCAGAGCCTCATCCTCGATGCCGCGAACAACGTCTGGGTGGGCCTTGGGCTGGATTACATCGCCGCCGAATACTGGGAGGGCGCTGACAAGGGTAACGCGGCTGTTCGCAATGACGCCGTCGCCCTCGCTCGCCAGCTCGACCTCGTCGAATCACTCGGGCAGCGGAACTGCGTCTTCTTCAGCCATAATTTCCTGCTCGACGAACACATCCCGGTGATGGCCGGGCATCGTGACGCTTAACTGACCGGCCGTAGAGAGAGGTGTCCGCCATGCGTAATATATGGGTAATTCTCACCGTGTTTCTGCTCATGATGCCGTGGGTCGCCAGAGCGGAGGCACCGCTTGCTGAAACGGTAGCCGCCTCGGGCACGAAACGGGCGACCATCACCATCGCGGTGCCGCAGGACATCGCCGCCGATCTGGTGGTGCCATCTACAGTGTCGCTGGCCTTCACCGGGGAAGGCCGTCTGACGATCGCGACGGGGAAGACGTTGACTATTCGCGGGCCGCTGCTGGCGCCCGCGGCACCAATTTTCGCAAACGCGCTGCCCGGCCAGGGTACGGTCAGTTTCGAAGGCAATACCGCCATCCAGGCGGTGTATCCCGAATGGTGGGGCGCCGCGCCCACAGGCAACGCGTCGGTAAATACTCCGGCGCTGCAGGCGGCAGTATACGGGGCCTACGGAAAAGATCGGAAGAATGGCACGGAGGCCATGAAATCGAACCGCGTGTTAAAATTCTCCGGCATCTACCAGATTGATGACGAGTTGAAATGCTACCACATGAACGGCTTCCGCTGGGAAGGGCAGAGCAAAATCACCTCCGGCCTCATGCAGGTGCGGGAGAATCGGCGCATCATTGACGGGCAGTCGGTCTCCTTCGGCGTCTTCTCGAATCTGAATTTCTCCACCGCCGCGAAGCAGGGTGACGGCATTGCACTGCTGGATATCAACTATGACGGCAGCCAGGGCAACGACCTGCGCCCGCAGAACATCACCTTCCAGGATTGCATGTTCAACGGTAACAACCTGGGCTTCATCGGCGTGTGGCTGTGCCGCGCCGGCGGCGGCGCGCAGGGGGATAACATCCGCTTCTATAACTGCTACGCCAGCGGCTTCACCTTCGCCGCCGCGGTGCTGGGCGGCAACAATACCCCTCCGCTCACGAAGTCCGGCTACGCCTACAACGCCATTTACGTCCAGTGGATCGGCGGCGACATCCAGGGATGCCCGAAATACGGCCTGGCGTCCTACGCCGGAAGCTGGATCGTTAAACACATCACGATGGAAAACCAGTGTCTGGACGGCAAAGGGCTGCCCACGCAAACGGGCGCAGACTTTTACTTTGAGGCACCGCAGAACTTCTGCATACTAGAGGATATCCGCAGCGAGTCACTGCGCTTCGTGCAGGGAAATGCCGAAATCCGCAATTGCACCACCATCAGTTGGGCGCAACCCTGGTATACCGCGAACGGCGGTTT
>JAKIYB010000150.1:6144-8975 GCA_022708765.1 Armatimonadota bacterium
CCCCCGCCGGCGCCGTCTTTGGCGGGCTGCCCCCCACAAAAGCCACCGCGACGACGGCGGGGCCGCCGGCCACCATCACCGTGAAAGACGCCGCCTGGACGCCTAACGAATTTGCCGGGTATCGGGTCTCTATTCTGTCCGGCGCGCACGGGAAAAACCAGTATGGCATCATCGCATCCAACACCGCCGATACGCTTACGTTGAAGGATCGTGGCGACGGGACGTATTACACCTCGGACTTCGTCCCACACATCCTTTATCCCGACTTCCAGATCGTCAATCCGTCCGGCGATGTCACCTTCGTGGTGGAGCCGGACTGGGGCACGCAGACGAAATGCACGGTGAAGGGTGTCACCACGGAATGGGAAGAGTTCGCCTATAATACCGTGGACGGCGCGCTCGGCGCGCGCTTTGGGGGAAGCATTGACGGCTTTATCGCGTATGGAAAGATGCGCATCGGCAGCGGTTCCATCCGCAACCTGTGGGTGAGCCGGGCGGATTGGGCCAGTGATGCGTCTGGCGTGGCGTCGTCACCCACCTGGGATCACTGGTCGGGCATTCACGTGCGCGGCGGGTATGTCCCCTGGACGTTCCCCGCGAACCAGGGACCGATTACCTTCCCCTCCGCCAGCGTCGAGCAGAAAGGTAGTGAGTGGATCGTCTGGAATCGCGCGGGCTACGGCGGCGCTCCCCGCTACCCGACGCTGGGCATCGGACCGGGCGATGACGCTTTTGGCGGACCGGCGGCCGATCCCAATTATCAACTGAATAAGGATATCCTGGCCTTCTGGGGCAAGCTGGGACGCCAGACACCCAACGGGGCGGACAAGGCCGGCGCGCCGATGCAAATCCAGGGCGGGCTCTCCACCGGCTCCGGCGCGCCCGGCGCCATCGAGTTCTGGTTCGGAAAAACCGGCGTTCCCGGAACGCGGGTCAACGGTCCGGCAACCCGTCAGGCCACGCTCGATGCCGGTGGCCTGACGCTGGGGCCGGGCACGGGAAGCGCCGCCGTCGGCGCCGCACTCGGTCACGGGCAAAGCCTGCGGATTCTCGCCGGCGAAGAGCTGGTGACGGTGGCCGCCGCGGCGACGACCAGCACGACCATGCGGCTTCCCGCACATGCCGTGGTGTATGCTATCAGCGCGCGCGTGGTGGCGGAAATTCCCACCGCCACCGCCTTCACCGTCACCTGCGGGACGCGTACCGCCAGCACGGCGCCGATCTCAGTGAAAGCCGGCAGCACCGACCCCGGTACGGCGAATGTCCCCTTCACTATCGGCGCTACGCCATTGCCGGTCACCCTTGTCCCCAACCAGATTCCCGCGCACGACGGCGGCAAAATACGCATCACCGTCCATTATTACGTGGTAACCCCGCCGACGAATTGATGTGGGCGTAGATAGCCTTTGGTTGTAATTTGGAATACGGGCGGATCAAGCAGGTGTAATGGGTCGTCACGTTGCGTCTTGTTCTTCGTCTCAATGCAAGCGTTTTGTAGGGAGTGTCCCGCCGTGGCATTCCCGAATGTCGCGGATCGGCACTCGTCACCGGACGATCATTTGGTGGCGGAATCAACCGCGCACCGCTTCGGGAATGCCACGGCTGGACATTCCCTACAAGCGCTGATATCGACGCTGCCGGAAAGATCCAGCTTTCATTACTCGCCGCACTCCACATTACGGTTTCACCAACCGCGCCAATGCCCGCCGTGTGCCGCCGGTGAAGCCGGCGACCCCGCCAGCGGCAGTGGTGGAGCCGGCGGCGGCGGAGTGAGACATAACACGCACAGACAAGTGATGCTGTCGGCAGCACAGTTGTTTCTTATCGCTCGCGATCCTCACGGAGCATTCTCAGGCTGTCTGCCGACGTGGGCTTCTTCTCTTTTGCACGCTCAATGATGCTCTGCATCGCCTGCCGATGTTGCTGCTGTCTCTTCTTTTGCTCGTTGTGTTGCTTTCCTTGCTGCACGTGTTTCTCGGGCATCTCACCTCTCCTTCTGATAATTGTTACACGCCATCCCGCATTGATATATCAACTACTTCCTATGAAAATCTACAGCCTTCCATTCGAGCACGCCGCAATAAATGGTGACGGGTACGAATAATTTCACCAATCCACATACCGATCAGATGATCCACCCGCAATTATTCGTGCCCGTTACCATTTATTCCGCCAACCGCGCCTGCCCCCGCTCAACCGCATTTTCACCCCGAGAGGGTGCCGCCGCCACGGACGGCAAAGCGGCATTGGATGATTGTTCTGTCTATAACCGTGAGCGTGCGCGAAGGGTAATGCGGTGACAGCCAGCCTTTTTCGTCCGTTACGCTCCGCTCCACTCCCGAAAAAAGAGGCAGTCACCGAATTACTGAGCACACACGTAACGGAGTAGTATACCGCATGCAACGCGTTTCCCCGCCGCGAATATCTCGCGCGTATGCTATACTAAATCCCGAGGTATCACTCATGTTCACCCACGTCACCCAACTCGGGCCGCTTACCGTCAGCCGGTTCATCGTCGGCGGGAATCCGTTCAGCGGGTTTTCGCATCAGGGGTCGGCGCGGGATCTGGAGATGAAGCGCTACTTCACCGTGGCGCGCATCAAGGACGTGCTGCGCGGGGCGGAGGCGCTGGGGCTGCGCACGCTCATCAGTCGCGCGGATTTCCACGTCATGCGCCTGCTGCTGGAATACTGGGATGAGGGCGGCGCGCTGGAGTGGGTGGCGCAGACCTGCCCGCAGGTGGGCGAGATGGACCGCGGCATCCTCAACGCCGCGCAGGGCGGGGCGAAGGCCTGCTACATTCACGGCGGGGTGATGGACTACCTCTACGC
>JAKIYB010000151.1 GCA_022708765.1 Armatimonadota bacterium
GCATCCTTCGGCCATGTCTCGATTGTTTCAATAGGCACCAGCGACGGTCGAATAGGTACGATGGTATGCCCCACCTCAGCGGCCATGCGATAGCCATCGCCTTTTGACCCCGTGCCGGGGTACGACGCTCCGCCGGTAGCGAGGATCACGGCATCCGCATCATAGCGCCGTTCCCCCGTCTGCACGCCGACGACTCTCCCCTCCTCCACCAGCAAATGCCGGACCGTCACCTCGGTATGAATTTGTGCTCCTGCATCCCGACAGAAACGGTTGAGCGCACGCACGATATCGTCGGCATCATCCGATTCGGGGAAGACGCGCCCGCCGCGTTCAGTCTTCACCGGCACGCCGCGGTTGGTAAAGAATGCCATCACATCCTGGGGCGTGAAACGATAAAAAGCAGTGCGCAGAAAATTCGGGTTGCCGGGGATGTGCTTCAGCAGGCCGGGGATATCGGTGTCATTGGTGATGTTACAACGACCTTTGCCGGAAATATGCAGCTTGCGACCAACCTCGCGGTTGCGTTCCAGCACTGTCACCGCGTAGCCGTGACCAGCGACGACACCAGCGGCCATCAGGCCGGATGCCCCGCCGCCAATGATGACTACGCGTTTGCGTGCCGGTGCCGTCATCGCGTCGCCCTATACAAAGCTGTGTTCCGTGCGCGCGAGGATGTCCTCCTGCACCTCGCGGTCCAGCCGGGTGAAGTATGCCGAAAAGCCGGAAACACGCACAACAAGATCACCGTAAGCCTCCGGATTGTCCATCGCCTCTTTAAGCAGTTCGCGGTTCGTGGTGTTAAATTGAAGCTGAATCCCGCCAAGATCAAAGCAGGTGCGAATCAGCGCTGCCAGCGCGGATAATCCCGCGTCACCCGCCAGCGCGGAAGGATGAAACTTCATATTGATAACATTACCACCGGGGTGCCAGCGGTAATCAAGTTTTGCCACCGACCGCGCCACCGCCGTAGGCCCATGGCGATCACGCCCGAAGGAAGGTGACGCCGCGTCGCTCAACGGTTCAAACGCCAACCGGCCGTCCGGCGTTGCACCCACTTCCTTGCCGGCGTAGATATTCGAAACGTTCGCCGCCATCAGGCTCCAGTATTGTCCGCCACGTGGCGTATGGTAGGCCAGACATGCTTTCCCGAACACCTCCGCGACCTCGGCTGCAATGGCATCCACCTCGGCGTCATCGTTGCCGTATTTCGGCGCGCCGGTCAACAGCAGGCGGCGCTCCACCTCGTACCCAACAAAATTTCCCGCCAGCATCCGCCGCATCTCCTCCAGAGTGAAGCGGTGTTCCTCATAAACAAAACGCTTGAGGGCCATCAACGCATCAGCGGTGGTGCCGATACCCATACAGGCAACGCCGTGGTTTGCCGGATATCGCGCGCCACCGGCGGCAATGTCCTGGCCACGAGAGATACAGTCATCGAAGAAGGCGCTTAGCAGCGGGCTGGTCAGATCATCGGCACGGTCATCCGCAGCCTGCTTGATGGCGTTGAGTCCAGCGATGTGCTCTTTAAGTCCTGCTCGCATTTGTGCCAGGAACGCCGAGTAGAATGCATCCCAACTCTCGGCTTCTCCGGTATGTAGGCCAGCCTGCCGCTCCAGCACCGTGTCAAAACCATCCCACAATGCCAGATTCACGCAGCGCGGCAGATTGAAGCGGCTGTCCGACCACGGCGCGTGTCGGCCCGGTACATACACCTCTATGCAGCCGACGAAACAGTAATTGCGCGCGTCTTCCAACGGATGCCCGCACGCTAGCAGCGCCGGTATTTCCACCTCGTCATTGAATATCGCAGGGAAGCCTATACCGGTGCGAATGACCTCGACGCACTTCTTCAGGTATTCAATCGGCGCCGTGCCACTTACCCGCGCGGTGACGTTGCCGCCTGGTTGCCCAACGCGCTTGCATGCTTCCAGGCACAAATATGTGACGTCGTTGACGGCATCGTTGCCCTCGGCATCCACTCCGCCCACCGCGATATTCTGAATGTCGCCACGATGCGCCAACTTGGCAAAGAGATGGTCGAGAATCGCCTGCGCCTCCGCTTCAGTCAGACGACCGGCAGACAGGTCGGCTTGATAGTAGGGATAGAGGTATTGGTCCAGCCGTCCCAGCGCCATCGCATAGCGCTCATCCATCTGAAAAATGGCATGCAGTAGGTATGTCAACTGCACGGCATCCCAGAAGTTTACAGCGGGTTCTTCCGATAATCGCCGTAATTGCGCGGCCTGTGCGGTCAATATCTCTGTCCATTCAGGAGAGGATGTCGCTTCCGTTTCCGCGGCAGCCGCCCAGCGACGGATATGTCGAGACACGCCGTCGAGTCCAACCGAAACGGAGTGCAGGAAATTCTCCTGCTGGCGGGAACGCGGTTCCGCCAGCGCCTCTTCCACGTGCGCTTTCAGTCCGCCCAGGCCGACACGCAGCACAGTGGGATAATCCGGCGCTGCATGGTCGGAAGTCGTGGTAAAATTTCGACTGCCGATCGTGTTGAGATACTCTCGTGCGTTGCCCAATTCAACCGCATCTCCATCCGGCGCCAGACGACCGAGACCTGAACCAATGAGCAATTCACCGGGAATGAGCGGAAGGTCGCAGCGCTCCAACACGGCGTTCAGCGCCAGCGCGCGCCGAATCGTCATCGGCTGCCCGTCCGTCAGGCGGAATGACTCCGCGCGCCAGCAGGCGGCGATGTGATACGCGCGTTCCCCCTGCATGGCGAGTACCCGCGCGCAGACTTCTTCGGCTTGGCGATTATTCGGCAGCATCTCCCCTACCCCACAAATAGCGTTTTAATTGAAGCGCCTGACCGGGCTCTCGCAATGGCCGCGTTGGCATCCGTGATGGCATACCGGTCGGTGATCGCAGCACGGATATTATCCCACTGTGCGGGCACTTCTTCAATAAAGGAAAAATAACGCACACGATCATCAATGCTGAATTGCGCACTGCCAATGATGCGCAGGGCGTTGAAGGTGACGAGGTGCGTGGGCAACGGAATCATCCCCCGGTCGGAATATTGCCCGGCCCAGATGTAAGTACCGCATGCCCGCAGCAACGCCAGACCTTCCGGAATGGCTTCAGGATTGCCGGTGCCTTCAAAGATCATATCAGCGCCAATACCGCCGGTGCGCGCCAGCACGCGCTCTCGGCGCTCCTCAATGGAGCTGGCACGGATATCCAGCACCTCGTCAGCCCCATAGCGTTTCGCGAGTTCCAGTCGCAGGGGATTGGACCCGGAACCGATCATCGTCACCGACGCCGCCCCCGCATGCTTCGCGCGCAGTACCGCATATAATCCTACTGGGCCTCCACCCTGCACGACGACGTGGCTGCCGACCGGAATACCGCCAGCATAGCGCAATCCACGCTCAACCGTCGGTCCTGCGCAGAGGAACGCCGCCGCCACCTCCGTGGGCACCTTGTCGGGCAGTTTGTGGAGAAAACGCGTCGGGGAATAATTCGCCGCCGTGAAAGTGCGGGGGGAATTCTGGCGACTTGATATAGGTCAGCGAGGCCAGCAGATTCAAACAGGAGGCATCGCCCCCGGTTTCGCACAGATGACAGCACCCGCATGCCTCGATGACATTCACGACTACTTGGTCGCCCACTTTTAACGGTTGACCGAGGCAGTCACGCGTATCACCTTCGCCGATCTCTTCAATGCGTCCGAGATACTCGTGCCCCGGGATCACCGGGGGCGACATCGCCAGTGCGCCCTCCCAGATATGCAAGTCTGTACCGCACAGGCCGGACGTCAGCAGCGACACCCGCGTCATCCCCGCCGCAACTGGCAGTAATGGGTAGTCACGAATCTCTAATGGGCTATTGGGCGCAATAAACACCGCAGCTTTCATTATTCGCTCCTCTGATTTAGGTAAGCATGTGTTTTACGCAGTGAAGCCGAGTGGTCCTCTATCGCCGGCACATATTCCAATCCGAAGCATCCCTGGTAGCCGCTCTCGGTGATGGCACGAACCAATGACGGATAGTGTACCTCTCCGGTGAATAGTTCATGCCGTCCGGGTACGCCGGCGGCATGGATATGGCCGATATCGGCGATATTGGCGGTGATCGTCGTAGTGAGATTCCCCTCCATCATCTGCATATGGTAGATGTCGTAGAGCAACTTCAGATGCCGATTGCTGATCGCGCGTACGATCTCAAATCCTTCGCGTGACGCGTTTAGATAGTAACCGGCATGATCCACGCGCGTGTTTAATGCCTCAAGCACCAGCAGAAACCCATGACGGGCTGCGATTTCCGCCGCGCGCCCTAGCGCCATCTCCAGGTTCGCGCGCATCCGTGCTGGTGTCAGGTCAAATTGCACATTTCCGGTGCAGGTTATACCCATGCGACAGCCGATGCTCATCGCGAAGGCGATAACCTCCTCGACTCGTTCCAGGTAGCGGTTCAGTTCCTCCGCTCGTACCGGCGCGCCGCCAGGTTCTCCAGTTGGTCCATTGACCACCAGGCAGCAGATGGACACATCGTGCCGGTCACAAGCCTGCCGAATGGCACCGGCATCTTTGCGCATGGGGCCTTCGACACCAGCGCGATAACTGGTGGAGTCGTGCATCCACAGTTCAACCGCTCGATAACCAGCCTCCGCGATTCGTCCGATGCGCTCTTCGACCGGTAGCCAGTTAAACACCGTTTCCAGACAAACATCGAAGCATGGCGCACTCAAAGGGCTACCCATGCCGTCGGCGCCATGTTGTTCTCCATCGTCCACACCGCTGCTTCGCAGTTCATCAGGCGGAAGACGATGAACTGCGCATATCCAACCTTCTCGACAATTGGCGCCAGGAATGGGCGTTCCGCCACCATAACCTGTTTCACAGCTATGTCAACTACGAATTCTGCCATGCCGCTTACGCGCACCTGCACGTTGTCTTGCTGGCTGAAAAAGCAGACTTCCACGTGCGGATTCGCCTCAATCTGATGAATCATTGCTTTGGTGCCACCGGAGTGGAAGAGCAGGCCGTCAGCGTCCGCTTTGAAGAGCATCATGCCGCGCACGCGCGGTCGGTCACCGTCTATTGTAGCCAGGTAACAGATAGGATTGGCGTTGAGAAACGCGTAGATCTCATCACGCTGCATCATATACCTCCACGTGGGTCGAATAGTGCCCATTTCGGCATGCTTACCCCCGATGCCTGCTTTCCCTGGCAAATTTGACAGCACTGAACGTGAAACCTATACTTTACTGGCTTTTCGCGAGGGGAATTCCGTTCGCGAATCTCATTTTTACATCGAGGGATCTATCATGCGCGAGATGAGCGAACGTTACCAACCAGGGGAAATTGAACCGGAGTGGCAGCGCCGTTGGAGCGAGGCGAAGCTGCATGAGAGCCGCGAGCTTCGCGACCGACCCAAGTTCTATTTCCTCGATATGTTCGCCTACCCCTCCGGTGACCTGCACTGGGGTCATCTGCGCAACTATACCATCGGCGATGTCGTGTCGCGTTATCAGATGCACCGCGGCTTCAACGTGATGCATCCCACCGGCTTTGACGCCTTTGGCCTGCCTGCGGAGAATGCGGCTATCAAGCGTGGCATCCACCCTCGCGAGTGGACCTACAAAAACATCGCCAACATGGAGAGCCAGTTCCGGGCGATGGGATACTCGTATGACTGGTCGCGTGAAGTCATCACCTGCGATCCAGCTTACTATCGTTGGAATCAATGGTTCTTCATTCAGTTCTATAAGGCCGGCCTGGCATATAAGAAAAAGTCTCCGGTGAACTGGTGCCCGGAGTGTCAGACGGCATTGGCGAATGAACAGGTCGTGAATGCTGCCTGCGAGCGTTGTGGCACCGCCGTGGTGAAGCGGATGATGGAGCAGTGGTACTTCCGTATTACCGATTACGCCGACCGCCTGCTGGAAGGCCACGCGAAACTAGACTGGCCTGAAGACGTCATTTTGATGCAGCGCAACTGGATCGGCAAGAGCCAGGGCGTCGAGTTTGACTGGCAAATTGATGGGCTCTCAGATACTCTTCGTGTTTTCACTACCCGCCCTGACACCGTCTTCGGTGTCACCTACATGGTGCTGGCGCCAGAGCATCCGCTGGTGGATGTGCTTACCACCGCCGACCACCGGGCGGAGGTGGAGACATTGCGCCAGGTCGTCGCCGGCATGAGCGAAATTGACCGCACCTCTACCGAACAGGAAAAGCTGGGCGCGTTCACCGGCGCATATGCCATCAATCCGATGAATTGCGAGCGCGTACCTGTCTACATCGCCAACTACGTGATGATGGAATATGGCACGGGCGCTATTATGGCCGTGCCTGCGCATGACCAGCGCGACTTCGAGTTCGCTAGAAAGTATGGGCTGCCAGTGCGCATCGTCATCGCGCCGGAAGGTACTGACCTGAATCCTGATGCCATGACTGAGGCTTTCGAAGCAGCGGGCAATATGGTCAATTCCGGCACGTTCACTGACCTGCCGAGTGAAGAGGGATGGGTAAAAATTGCCGCAAACATGGAAACCCGCGGCATCGGAAAGCGCACCATCAATTATCGCCTGCGCGACTGGTGCATCAGCCGTCAGCGTTATTGGGGGACGCCCATCCCGATGGTGTATTGTGATACTTGCGGTATCCAACCGGTGCCGGAAGACCAATTGCCCGTGCTGCTGCCGGACGATGTCAAATTTTCCGGGGCGGGCGAATCGCCGCTGACTACCTCTCCGACCTTTATGCAGACGACCTGCCCGCAATGCGGCGGTCCCGCGCGCCGGGATGCGGATACCATGGACACCTTTATGGATTCCTCATGGTACTTCCTGCGCTACTGCTCGCCCCACGAAAATCAGGCGGCATTTGACCCGGAAACCGTGCGCTACTGGATGCCGGTGGATCAGTATATCGGCGGCCGCGAGCATGCCACCATGCACTTGATCTATGCGCGTTTCTTCACCATGGCGCTGCATGACCTGGGTCTGGTTGATTTCAACGAGCCGTTCCTGCGTCTCTTCAACCAGGGCATCGTTACCGCTGGTGGAAAGAAGATGTCCAAGCGCTCTGGAGCCGTCCCCCCGAACGACGTGGTGCACAAGTATGGCGCCGACGCCGCTCGCCTCTTCATCCTTTTCATGGCACCGGCTGGCGAGCGCGCCGAGTGGGGCACTGACCCGGAAACAAGCAAACCCTACTCCGTGCCCCCGGGTATTGAGGGGATTGACCGCTTTCTCAACCGCCTGTGGCGTCATGTCTATGCCAACCGTCAGGCTTTCACCGCAGCCTGGGCGTCCGGGGAGATGCCGGCATCAGCTCGCAATCTGCGCCGGAAGACGCACCAAACGATTGATCGCGTGACCGCGGACATCGAACGCTTCCAGTTCAACACTGCTATCTCGGCGATGATGGAACTGTTGAACGAGATGTATGGGTACACCGGTGGCGGTTTGCACGTCAGCGACGGCGCATGGAGCGAAGCTATTGAAACGCTGGTGCGACTGCTGTCACCCTTCGCGCCGCACATCGCCTGCGAACTATGGACACAGCTAGGCTTCGCAACCATACTGCCCTGCGCGCCGTGGCCGGCTGCTGACCCGGCTGTTGCCGCCGAGGATTCGCTGGAAATCCCGATACAGGTCAATGGGAAAATGCGCGATAAACTGGTGGTGCCGGTGGGCACGGACAACGCGACGCTGGAAAGCCTGGCGCTGGCGTCCGAGGCTATTCGTCGTACCATCGGTGCTGGGACCGTGCGAAAGGTTATCGTCGTACCAGGAAAATTGGTCAACATCGTCATCGGTTGACGCCGTGCTCATCATTACCTCTCGGTTGGTGGCACGAGCGGGAGTGTTCTGCGCCTCGATAGACATTTCATCCGGAAAACATGGAAAGATTCCATGGATTGCTTCCTCTGGCAAGCCGTTCGTTTGATAGCGGCTGAATGAGGTGATCCATGATGGCAACATGACGATGCTGCAAGGTATTCTAAGTCTCGCCGCGCTCTACAACACCGCACTGGCGGTGCTGGTGATACTGCACACCGGCGTCCACCGCGCGGGACGGGGATTCGCCTGGTACATCCTGGCATTGAACACCTGGATCCTCTGTGTCTCCAGTGTACAGCCACATTATGCTGATTCCTGGAACCTTCCGCTTGTGCACGCCGCGTTTGCTGCCTGCATGCTCATCCTCATCAGTTGGGTATGGTTTTGCATAACCTTCCCCGTACCGGCCTCGCAGGGCATTCGCCGCGTTGCCGGTGCCCTCAATGTGATCTCGTTCCTCTGGTTTTGTCTCGCCTGGTCACCATGGATCGTTCCCGCCATTGATCGGTCGCGCGGAAACGTGGATGTCGTACTTGGTCCGCTCTTCATCCCGGTGCATCTGTGGATCTTTCTGGTGGCGACCCTAAGCGTGATGTTCCTGATACGTCGCGCCCGAGAGGTGAGCACCATTGAGCGTCTGCAGATTCGTTACATCATGCTGGGCACCGTAGCGCTGATTATTGTCGGCAGTATCCCGACGATGGTGATTCCCGTGCTTTCCGGATCATCCGCATATGCCTCATATGCGCCGCTGGCGTCCCTCTTCGTCACCACGACAGCCACGTATGCCATTGTCCGCGCGCGATTGATGGATATTCGCCTCGTGTTGCGCGCCGTCATCTCCTACACTTTTGTACTTGGACTGCTGTGTCTGGCCTTCGCGTTGCTCACCCCGCTCCTTGACCTGCTGCTTGGGGGGGTTATCACGCCGCCCGCGCCTGCCAGCAACTTTCTGACCGCGTTCGGCCTGGCGCTGATGTTCGAGCCATTGCTCCTGCGCGTCCGGGGCTTCCTGGATCAGCACTTCTTCGCATCCACGATGTCGGACGTGCGCACGCAACTGCAAGATGCCTGTACTGAGCTCACCGCCGGGCATAATAACGAGCGCATTGCGAGAGATTTTACCGGCAGGCTAATGGAAATATATTCGC
>JAKIYB010000152.1 GCA_022708765.1 Armatimonadota bacterium
CCGCCTGCATTTCGACGGCCCGGTCTTCGTGGCGCGCAACGA
Organism: Armatimonadota bacterium; assembly: GCA_022708765.1. GTDB lineage: Bacteria > Armatimonadota > Hebobacteria > CAIYQO01 > CAIYQO01 > JAKIYB01. The sequence goes on from JAKIYB010000152.1 coordinate 43, forward strand.
GTGGGGGCACATCGTCTCCTGGGCGGCGCTGAAGTGTAAGTCGGACGATGTATGGGAGCTGGCCGTTGTCACCGACGCCCCCTATCGCGGGCGCGGCCTGGCGCGCAGCGTGGTCAGCCACGCCACCCGCGCCGCCCTCGACGCGGGGAAGCTGCCCACCTACCTCTACGAAGTCAGCAACACCGCCTCCGCCCGCGTCGCCCGCGCGCTGGGCTACCAGTTCTACGGCTACGAGCTGACCTGCGAGTATGGGCGGGTGACGCGGCGATAAAGGGGTGACCGCGTGGCCTCGCGTTGAAAAACGCGTTACAATACCTGCGATGGCCTCACTCGACGAAGGTTTCTGGCCGTATCTTGTTCCCGTGCGCAAGGCGGCATGGCTTACGGCGGTGCTCTGCGTAGCGGCGTCGCTCTTCTTCGCCATGCTCTTTGCCGGCAGCCCGGATCGCCTGGAAACGATGCTCTCTCGGCCGGGCATGCGCGCGATGTTCGGGGTATTCATCAGCGGCATTTCCGGCGTCGGTGTCCTCGGTGGTTTGCTCATTCACATCCTCGGCATGCGGTCCATCTGGCGGGCGAATCGGGTACGGCAACGCGTACTGCCCACGCGCATGCAAGTGCGGATTTATTTCGGCGCGGCTTCCGGACAGGCACTGCCGGTGTGGATGGCGGAACTGGCGCCGGTGGATGGTACAAGCGTTGTGCTGTCGTTGGAGGTGCAGGATCCGCCGGGCCGGCGGGGACGATGGGACGGCTTTCATGGCGTGGCGGACGTTTACCAGGAGCGGGACGTCATGGTGATCGAGACGGAATACGGGTTGCTGATGCGGAAACAGTAACGGGCGGGGAGTGCTCCCCGCCCGTGTCGTGTCTGATTTATCCACTCGGTCAAGCCAGCGCATCCTTCGCGCGCTGCACGAGCAGCGTGAAGGCCGCGGGATCGTGGATGGCCACCTCGGCCAGATTTTTGCGGTTCACCTGGATGTTGGCCAGCGCGAGCCCGTGGATGAACTGGTTGTAGTTGGTGCCGTTCAGGCGGCAGGCCGCGTTGATGCGGGCGATCCAGAGCTTGCGGTAGTCGCGCTTTTTCTGCTTGCGGCCGCGGAAGGCATCGTCCATGGCTTTCATGACGGCTTCGTTGGCGCGGCGGAAGACGCGATGCCGCTGGCCCCAGTAGCCGGAGGCGGCTTTCAGAATACGCTTATGGCGCTTGCGGGTCATTACCCCGCGTTTCACACGAGACATGGCTTACTCCTTGTCACGAGTCCCACCGGCGGATGACGCCGGGGTGTCGGAGGCCCAGGATCGGGCACTTGCTTGAGGCGGCTTAACTGCCGTAGGGCACCATCTTCTTCACCGCCGGCTCGAAGCTGGCGTCGAGGATTTTGCCCCGCTGCAGGCGCCGCTTGCGGCTGGCGCTCTTGCGGGTCAGCAGGTGGCTGTTGTTGTTGGACCGGAATTTAATCTTCCCGGTGCCGGTGAAGCTCAGCCGCTTCGCCGCGGTTTTGCGCGTGCGCATTTTAGGCACGTTCGTGCTCCTTTCTCGGCCTTGCGGCCGGTGTTGGGGGTCACCTCTCCCCCCAGCCCCCTCCCCTCTGAAGGGAGGGGGAGTGATCTCTCAATCGCGCGGGCCGCTTTCGCGGCCCGCGCGCGGTTTACCTTCAACTCGTCACGGTTTCGATTTATTCGGGTGCCGCATCCGCGGCCTGCGGCTTCGGTGCCTTCTTCTGCGGCGCGGGTTTTGCCGGCGCCGGCTTCGCCTTGGGCGCCAGCATCAGCGTCATCTGCCGGCCTTCCATGCTCGGTGCCTTTTCCACGACGGAGACATCCGCCAGCCCTTCCATGAACTTGATCAGCAGATTGCGGCCGATCTCCGGATGGGTGAATTCGCGACTGCGGAACACGACGAAGATGCGTACCTTGTCGCCGTCCTCCAGAAAGTCGCGGGCATGCTTCATCTTCGTCTGGAAGTCATGCTCGTCAATGTTGGGACGCACGCGGATCATGCGCAGCTCGGATTGCTTGGACTTCTTCTGCGCTTCCTTCTCCCGCTTTGCCTGCTCGTACTTGAACTTGCCGTAGTCCATGATGCGGCAGACGGGAGGCACGGCATTCGGCGCCACCTCAATCAAGTCGAGACCGGCATCTTTCGCCATCTGCAGGGCGTCGCGCGTCTGCACGATACCAACCTGCGCTCCGTTCGCGTCAATCAATCGCACCTCACGCGCGCGAATCCGCTCGTTGATGCTCACCCGAAGCTGTTTGTTAATGTTCACCGTCCTCCGAGACGAAAAAGTACGATCCGGCCGCCGTTCACAACCGAATCGGAGAGAAGTTTAGCACAGCGAATAACCTCTGTCAACGCGATACGCTGAAAATTACGAGCGATTGGGATGTCGCGCCCCCTCACCCCGACCCTCTGCCCGGGAGAGGGGGCGGGAGCATACGCACTGTCATACGGCAAAGTCAGTGGCACGGTATCGCTGACAGCCCAGGCTCTCAGCGCGCTTCAGCATGCTTGTCCTGTTAGCCATGTCCTGATGCTCTTTGATAGATGAATAGCGCTATGCTCGATACCCGGTTGGTCTGCTTGAACCGTTGCGTACCTGTAGAGGGACGCTTGGCCGAGGGGGTACTTCAGTGCCCGCATTCCCTACCGCAATACAGCGCGTATGGGGGTCGGGGTGAGGGGGCGCGACTACCATTTCTATGCTATCATATTCGCCGAGGTGCCGCCATGCGCTATGTCCTGCTCCTTTTCCTGGGTCTCGCCGCGTTTGCCGGCGGGTGGACGCTGTGGGAAAGCCCGTATGACAACGCGGAAACGCCAGATCAGCGGCAGACGGTGAATGACAGCGGATACGCCATGCAGGGCGTCGTCGGCGTGGGGCAGACCTTCATGCCGCGCGTGACGCCGCTGGCGCGCCTGGACGTGCAGGTGAAGAATCGCGCGGACGTGCGCCCCGGTCTCTTCCGCCTGTGGAAGTGGGCGGGATCGCCGGCCGCCACGCGCAAGGCACAGCCGCTCTTCGAAGATGTGGTGGACCTGACGGGCCGCGACACGTATCAGCAGCGCTCCTTCTTCCCCAATCTCGCGGTGGAGGTCGGCGCGGCTTATTACATGGAATTCACCCGGCCCACCGGCAACGGGTACTACCTGGCGGGCGCGAAAGGCGACCGTGAGTTGTATCCCGACGGCACGCTCTATATCAACGACTATCCCCGCGCCGGTAAAGATCTGTGGTTCCGCACCTTCACCACCCCGAAGGGCGCGCCGCGGCGCCCGGTGCTGCACGCCTCCGACCCCGCGCTGCCCTGGACCCCGCCCGGTCAACCCGGCCCGACGGTGACGCGCGCCGATTACCTGGAGATTATCACCCAGGCGGCGGGGTATGCCCGCCGCTACACGACGGCGACGGATAAGAAATACGCCTACTCCTCGGCCACCTACGACGCGGTGCTCTACCGGGTGACGAAAGACGAGCAATACGCAAAGAACGTCGCCCTCATCCTGCGCAACGCCGCGCTGTGGCGCGCCGCCAACCCGACCGAGCACGTGGGTTTTGGCTGGATGGAATACCCCGCCTCCGCCTACCTGTGCGTGCGGGAGTCGCCGTCGCTAATCGCGGAGGATCACGCGGTGATCCGCAACCTGTTGCTCGATTCCGCCCGCTTGCACTGGCAGCACCGCGAGCACGGCGCCATGAACCGCAGCCTGGGCAGCGCCGTCACCTACCTGCTGGCATCCCGTCTCTTCCCCGATGCCCCGGAGGCGAAGACGTGGGCGGCCTACGCGGACGAGGTGTGGAACGAGTTCTGGGTCGCGCGCGATACCGATGAGGATTCCGGCCACTATCATTACCTGGGCTGGCGCTATATTCTGGAATACGCCATGCTGTCCGGTAAGGACGAGCAGGTATGGGCGGACCCTGGCTTCAAGGCGCTGGTAGAGCGCCATTTTCTGCATTTTTCTCCACTGGGCGCGGATGCCGGCTATGGCGACGCCCTCGGCTGGGCGGTGGAATGGCCTACCGCCATCTGGCTCTTCGAGAAGGCGGGGACGAAGTGGCGCGACGGTAAGTATCCCTGGCTCGCGCGCCGCATCTTCGCCTACCACCGTGACCACCTGCGCGATGAGAAGCTGTGGATGGCGATCTATCAGGATACCATTTCGTTCGCCTTTGCCTATTTTGATGCCGATGAGACGGTCGCACCGGTACAGCCCGCGCCGCCGGCCCCCTTCCTCGCCGCGCGCCAGGAGCGCGAGGACGCCGCCTGGAGCCCGACGAAAACCGAACCACTCGGCTTTAGCTTCACACCCACCGCCAGCCCGCTGACGCGGCTGGAGGTGAAAGCGCGCAGCGCTGATCCGGCGCCCATCGCCGTGAAGCTGTGGCAGTGGCGCAAAGACTACGCCGCCACCATCGCCGAACCGCCGCTCTATCAGGACACCTTCACCTGCGGCGCGGAATATGCCGTAATATCCTTCACTCCCTTCCTGCATCTGGAGCGCGGGGCGACGTATTACCTGGAGTTCCAGCGCGCGGGGACGGCGTTCGAGCTGGCAGGCACGAAAGCGGCGGTGAAAGGCGCGACCATCCGTTATAAAGACCGCGCGGCGCCGGGTGGATTGTGGTTCCGGACGTATGCGCTCTCCCCCACCGGCTCGGTCGTCACCACCCGCCGGGAGGCGACCTTGCTGCCCACCGAGCAGCGGCAGATGGGCTGGTTCAAGTTCGGCGCCGAGATGATACCCGAGAAACTCATCCTCCGCAGCGGCTATAACTCGAACGACTTCTTCGCCAGCTTCAACCTGCTCAGCGGCTACGGCCACGGGCACGTGGAGCTGGGCGCGCTATGCCAGCTCACCGCCGGCGGCGCGGTGGTGCTGCACGCCAACGACTACCGCGACGACGCCCAGGCGCAGGACGAGAGCATGCCGGTGGTGAAACGCTACAGCGGCGGCGTCCTTGGCGAGCCATGCACCCATGCAACGGTAAGCCACTTCACCGATTACCAGCGCGCCACCGTCGCCCACGCCGACTGGCGCGACGCGCACGGCTGGGGGGTGAATCAGCAGCGGCGCTTCCTCTTCGTGAAGAACCGCTTCCTGCTCGTGCGCGACCGCGTCGCCTTTCCCGGCCCCATGCTCGCCGCCGCCGGCCCCGTCTGGCACGGCTACGACGTGGCCCGCACCACCGGCGCGCACTGGTTCGACCTTTACTGGCGCGAGCCGCGCGGGTTGGCATGGAAATACAAAAACCCCGAGCAGTACGCCCTCCTCTACCTGTTGCCGAAGCCGAATACGCAAATTGACGCCTGGAAGGAGCCGACCTATTCCGCGCAATACACCAGCCCACCCTACGTCATCGCGCAAAAGTGGTCCGGCAGCGCCACCGCGGACACCGTCCGCTGGTTCGACTCCCTGCTCATCCCCCACGGCAAGGAGCGGCGCGGCGAAGAGCTGGCCGATGCTGTCACCGTCCTCTACGATGACGGCATCGCCGTCGCCGTGCAACTCCGTCTCGGTGAGGAAACCTGGCTGGTCGTGGACAACCCCCAGGGCAAACGCCTCACCGTCAAAGGCCTGGACACCGACGCCGCCTACCTCCTCGCTCGCGTCCAACCCGGCCAACCGGACTACCTCCTCGCCCACCGCGCGACGACGGTAAAGTGGGGCAAGCTGGCGAAAAGCTGGGGGACGGCGGTGACGGTAGAGATGGGGGCGGAATAACATCGCGTGTTGACGATGAAGTTCTTAGTCGCGCCGCCGCGCAGCAAGGCGTGAGGGTCATTCACTTCTGAAAATATGGAGGCTGTATGGGAGAGCACTTTGTAAAAAACCCAGCCGCGACAGCGGATGATCTGGCCCGTTTGAATGCATTGATAACTCAACCACTTCCGGCAGATTATCAAATGCTGCTGCGTGAAATGAATGGCGGTGAAGGTTTTGTCGGCGATGAGTATGTCAGGCTTTACACTATTGCTGTTATAGGCGGTGTTCGCCAGGCATTCATGAAAGCAGGCATGACCGCGGACCTGCTGGTCATCGGCTCGAACGGTGGAGGAGAAGCACTCGTGTATGATCTGCAAGCGCCTGGTATACCGCTTGCCCAGGTGCCGTTCATTCCATTCGTGCGAAAACATCTGCGTCCTTGCGCGATGACACTTCAGGAGTATTTGAAACCGCGAACGGCCATTGCCTCGCATGATACCTGCGTGAATCCAGAACTGATCGGTATTGAAGTCCATGAGATACAACCCATCATCTTTGGCGGTGACCCGGAAGACCCGGAAAACAAAGCGCTCCTGACGTTGAAAGAGTATATCCCCGCGGTCATCTGGTGGAACCAGAAGTATCGGGAGTTGACCGGTGGAAAGTAGGTCTGCTGAAAAACCGGGAAGATTCATCGGCTTTTCGATTCCGATGACGACGATTGGAGAAGAGGAATCACCCCTTCCTCCGCCGAACTCCCTTTCGCAGACTTTTCGATGAGGTATCTTCTCATGGCTCTTCCCGGTGCATTGTCCCTGAAACCCGACTGGCTGGAGTCGCGCCAGCGCATGCTGGCGTGGTGGCGGCATGAGCCGATGGACCGGCCGTGCCTGGGGGTGATCGTCCGCAAGGACAATCCCGGCGACCTGCCGCCGGAGCCTGACCTGAGCGGCATGACGCCGGAGGAGTATCTCTACAACATCGAGGCGCGCCTGGCGCAGACCGAGCGCTTCATGGCCGAACACGTCTGGCTGGCTGAGGCCTTCCCCAATGCCTCCATTGACCTGGGGCCGGGCAGCCTGGCGCTCTATCTCGGCTCCGTGCCGGGGTACTCCTGGAACACCATCTGGTTCCACCCCTGGCCGCCGGCGGCGGAGGGCGCGCTGCCGGAATATGACCCCGACAACGGCATCTGGACCAAGCACCAGGCGATGCTGGCGGCGCTGCGCGCGGCGGGCGATGGCCGCTTCATGGCGAACATCCCCGACCTGGTGGAAGGGTTGGATATCGTCGCCTCGCTGCGCGGCAATGACGAGCTGCTCTTCGATCTGGTGGATAATCCGGAATGGGTGCATGCCTGCGTGGACCGCGTGACGGAACTCTACTTCACCTACTACGACCGCTGCTACGACCTCTGCAAGGCCGATGACGGCGGCGTCTCCTTCACCGCTTTCCAGGTGTGGGGGCCGGGGCGCACGGCGAAGCTGCAGTGTGACTTCGCCGCGATGATCTCCCCCGCCATGTTCGCCGAGTTCCAGTCGCCCTGCCTCAGCGCGATGTGCCGGCGGCTCGACTTCACCGTCTATCACTGGGACGGCCCCACCGCCATCCCGCACCTCGACAACCTCATCGCCATCAAAGAATTGAACGCCATCCAGTGGACCCCCGGCGCCGGCGCCGAGGATGTCTGGAGTCCCGACTGGCACCCCCTCTATCAGCGCGCCCTCGCCGGCGGCAAGAGCCTGCTGCTCATGGGCCCCTTCGATCCCGCCCGCATGGACTCCACCGTCCACGCCTGCGGCGGCCCCCGCGGCCTCTACATGTATACCTACGGCGCGCCTTCCGAAGCGGACGGACGCGAATTGATAGCGCATGCGGAGAAGCACTGGAAGTGAAGAGATAATCGCATAACGGGTTTTCGTAGTCCGCGCCCGGCGTCTATACCGATGCAATCGGGACGGCGCGTGTGACCAACATGCGACACCGTGCTCGACAACACCATCATCAGGCACGATAACAAAATGCGGGACATTCCCTACAAGCGCCGACACCGTTAGTGTGGAGGGTAATTCGTGGACAAGGTGAGGGAAGTTTTAGCTGAAGGAGCGATAATATGGCAACAGAAAGATCCGCTCAGCCCTCTCCCGCGAGTGTGTTGTCTCTTCGCGCTCGCTGGTATGCACGACTTGAAGATCCCTCGCATCGGGATCGCTTTGGCGCTATCATCAACACTGCCCTTGTTGTGCTAATCATCCTCAATGTTCTTGCCGGCATGCTGGAAACGATAGATAGTCTCGCACTGCGCTATGTCGGGCTGTTCAACCTGTTTGAGATCTGTTCCGTCAGTATTTTCGCGATTGAATATCTGCTACGCCTCTGGGTCGCCGGTGACAATCCCCTCTATCGTGGGAAGCCGCTGGGGCGCTTGCGGCATGTTGTTTCACCAATGGCGCTGATTGATTTGATAAGCATTCTGCCGTCATTATTACCACTGTTCTTCCCGTTTGACTTGCGCTTCCTTCGCCTGTTGCGCCTCACCCGCCTGTTGCGCATTCTCAAGCTGGGACGCTATTCGGATGCCGCGCAGCTTATCTGGCGTGTGCTGAAAGATAAACTAGATGAATTAGCCGTGACCGTGTTTGTGTCCGGCATCCTTGTTATTGTTTCCTCATACTTGATGTATCTTGCCGAGAACGCTGCGCAGCCAGAAAAATTTCCCAATGTAATTGCGGCTCTCTGGTGGAGTATCGTCACCATGACGACGGTGGGTTACGGCGATGTCTTCCCGATAACGACTTCCGGGAAGGTAATCGGCTGCGTCATCACTATCATCGGCATTGGGCTTTTCGCGCTCCCGGTCAGCATTCTCGGTGCCGGATTTGTCGAGGAAATTCAAAAGAAGAAAGCCTGTCCAACCTGTCCTCACTGCGGAAAGTCATTGCAGGATTAGTCTTATCGCCAGATGAATGCTCTCAAGGGGCTGAACAACGGGTTTTCGTAGTCCGCGCCCGGCGTCTATACCGATGCAATCGGGACGGCGCGTGTTCCCGCATTATGACACCGTGCCCGACGGCGGGACATTCCCTACAAGCGCCGACACCGATGTTGCAGGCACGGCACATCGCAACGTCTCCCCAATCCCTAACCCCTCTTCACGGCACATA
>JAKIYB010000153.1:0-5854 GCA_022708765.1 Armatimonadota bacterium
GGCGGTGATGGGATGGCTGAAGTCGCTCACCTGCACTCGCCGCTGGTAATTCACCTGCTGAAAGCTGAACTGGAAGCCCGTCAGCCGCGTCGCGTGGTCGGCGCTGATGGTATAGCCATCGCTGATGCCGGAGCCCGGCCCCCAGATGATGACGCGGCCATTGCGGCAGACCTTCTCCCGCAGCAGCGCCAACCGAGCGTCATCCACCCGGTAGAGGTTCGGGAAGTAGAGCACGCGGTGGTCGGGGAAATCGTCGCGCGCCAGGTCGTCCCACAGGTAGATGCGATAGGGCACCCCGCAGCGGCTGATGCCCTGTTTCTGCTCCCACATGACGGTCTCGTTCATCACGTGGCCGCTGCCGTTCGTCTCCAGGCTGGCCTGCTCATCAAGGATCATGGCGATGCCGGGCACGGTGGCATGCGGCCAGTGCACCGACGCTTTCAGCACCTCTATCTGCCGCGCCACCACGTCGTGCATGGGCGGATCGCTGTAGTAGTCGGCGTTATGGTCGGTCAGGTAGTTCATGAATCCGCGGGTGAGCGCGGTGGCGAGGTCGCGCCAGGTGACGGCGGCGAACTCCTTCAAATCGCGCATCATGCCGCAGTTATGCACCCCGCTGGCATAGGTGCGGATGTCCTGCTCCACGAAGAAGAGCTTGTCCGCGCGCAGGCCGGTGCTGTCGGCGATGCCCTCCGGCTCAAAGATACCGCCGGCGCCGCGCACCTGATAGTCATAGGGCGTGCAGATACCGTCAATCGAGGGCAACTCCAGCAACTCGGTCACATCCATGTTGCCGGAGCCGGCGGCGGTTTCCGGATAGACGATAGGCCAGGACTCCTCCATGCTGAAGAAGCCGTGGTTCGACCAGCCCTGCATGGGCAGTTTCAGCGTGTCGTGCAACTGCAGGCAGTGCGGGCCGCCGGCTTCGCGCGAGGCGTTCGCCTGCCGGGTGAGCAGGTCGGTGTAGAGTTCTTTCTGCAGCAGGAACCAGTCGCGCAGCGGGCGGTTCCCGCGCTCGTCCTGCCAGTAAAGCAGCTTCGCCACCTCGCGGCGCGGGCCGTTGAGCCGGTCCGTCGGCACGCCGACCGTCTCCAGCGACAGCCCGTCGTCGCCGTAGGCCCGGCGCAGCTCCGCGTCATCGCCGTAGCGTTCCGCCAGGAAGCGCCGCCAGCGCGCCACCATCAGGTCGCTGTAGTCATACAGCCAGCCGCCGCAGAGCGGGCCATGCGAACCTTCGCACAGGTGATAGTTGATGAAGCCCAGACAGCGATGTCCCCACGGGCGCGACAGGCAGAAGCGGATATAGGCGGCGCAGTAGTCAGCGGCGAGCTGTTTGTGCAGGTCGGAGGCCAGCGACGGGTGGCGCTGGCGTTCGCCGTTCTCCAGCACCACGCACTGCTCCGGGTGCAGGTCATACCAGCTTTGCGGCGGACGCGCCTGGAAGCGAATGATGATATAGGCATCGGGCCGCTGCTCCAGCACGAAGGCCGGCCCCTCGTCCAGCTTCTCCAGCGAGAGGTGCTGGGGCTCGTCAAAGATGGTGTCGCCCTCCCAGAAATTGTCCTTCGTGAACTTTTGCTCCCAGCGCTGCGGCACGCTCATCAGATAGACGTCGAGATCGTGCCGGGCGAAGCGGCGCACGCATTCGCGCCACACCGGGTCAAAATCGGGCCGGCCCATCGCCGGCGGCGAATACATCGCCAGGTTGCGCGGCACGCCGTCAATGCTGACGAGGGTGCGCCCGTTGACGCGGGTGAGCTGAACGGTGCTGAGCATGAGCGCCTCCGATGGGAAAGTGACTCGATCAGTAGTAATCAGTAATCAGTAATCAGTGAGACAGTAATATACTGGTCACTGTTGCTCCTTTTCATTCGCTACTTGATTGGAAACCCCTTGTATATTCTTACCTGGGGCAGATGATTACCCCCCGTTACCCCCCGGCGTTACCCCCTGTTTTTGTGCAAAATCGCAAAATGGGGGGTAATCGTTTGTTTAGATTTGGTCTCACGCGAAGGCGCCAAGGCGCAAAGACGCGAGTACAATAAAAGATTGTTTTTTTGCACAAAGTATGGGTAAGACACCCAATGCCATCGTATTCGAGCAAGTAGGCGCTATATAGTTGTTACGGTACGAGCGTCAGTATAGCACAAAAACACATATTTGTCAAGCAAAAGTTTGTATTAATTGCAGTTGTGATAGGTTACTATGCCGACAATAGTAATGCCGACATCATTAGTTAACCATAGCAGGTCAAGTCAAAGTAGGTAATGTCCACATTACTATTGTCGTGGTCGTAGTAGTATTGGGGAGCCGCAGATTAGGCGGATTGATGTAGATGGAGAAGGAGTGTATCAGACCGGGTAATATCAATAGCAGCGAGTCTGGAAACGCAAAATGGGGACAGTCCCGGTGGTAACCCTGTGGATCATCTGGTTACAACGTTCAGGGGGACAGTCCCCATTTTGTCACCCCTGGACGCGATTCTCATCGGCTTCCAGACTCGCTGCCGTCTTCGAGACGAAGGTGCTCATCTCATTCCCACGCGCGCAGAACCGTTGCCGCCCGTGCCTTCACCGCGGCGGTGGCGCGGAGGTAGGCGGGGGAGTAGATGTTTTCGCCCTTGGGGACGAGGACGGTGTCGCGTTTGAGCCAGGCGATTTCCTGGGTGACCAGGTAGGAGCCGGCGAGGAGGAGCACCGTGAGGACGGCGCCGGCGAGGACGGGCAGCACGGCGCGCGTCACCGAAGCGTGGTAGGCGGCGTGGCGCAGGTCCTCGGGGTTGGGGGCGAAGGCGCGCCGGCGCGCCAGGCTGATGGTGACAAAGAGCGGTGCCAGCATGACAATGGCAATAAGAAGAATAAAGGCTAGCAGGTCGTTCGCGAAAAAGCTGTCAAGAGACATTTCCTGACTGAAGCTGAAGGCGATGAGCGAGGCCAGCGCAAACACGCCGAGGACCAGCACGGTGATGCGCCAGTTTACCTGCATGTAGAGTAAGATCAGCGCGATAAGCGGCAGCAGCATATCTGCCGACCCGTACCAGGGGAATATCGCCGGCACGCAGGATGCCAGCAGCAGCGTACCCACCCACAGACACAGCAGTCGGGCGTCGGCGCGACGCAACAGCGCACCGGCGAATATAAGCACCAGCGCGAACCAGAAGCGAAGTAAAACGTCATCATGGTTATCCAGCAATACCAGCGCACTGCCAGTCAGGCAACCCAGCACGAACAGCGCGAGCACGACGGTTCCCCATATCCGCGGCCATACCGGCGCCGGCAGGCCGAGGGCGCGCCAGCGCCGCCGCGCCCAGGCGGCGGCCACGAGACACGGCACCAGCAGGCAGAGGAGCAGCGGCGCCGCCGCCTGCGCGGTGAAGCGGCCACCGAGCAGGAATTCCGGCACATTTCGCCCCGCCCAACCTGAATAGTTTGCGAACCACCAGTAGCCCGCCAGCGGCAGCACGACCCCCAGCCCGAGCGCCGGCGCCCAGCACCGCGCCGGGGGCAGCAGGCGCATGACGGGGGCATCGCCGCCCAGCGCGGCAAGGCTCCACAGCCCCTGCAGCAGGCTTATTCCGATGAGCAGCAGCGCCGCGAAGAACAGGAAGATGGCCAGCATGCGCTGCTCGCGCAGCAGATATTCCACCCGGCGCGCAATAGACAGTTCCGCCGATGAGACCGGGGTCGCGGCGTCTTCGGAGAATGGATACATCATCTCTGCCGCGAGCAACCCGCCCTCATGGGCGATCCGTCCCTGCGCGCGATGCATATACGACGAGGGGATCGTAAGAGCCCCGATCAAGCGTTTCGCATCCGTCTCGTCCCGGCGCGCCAGTTCCTCCCGGCCCATCTCACGGTAGACGAGGGCCGAGAGCGCGGCGCCACCATTAGTCATCCCGCTCAACATCCGTAGTTCCGCGTGTGATTTCGCATCCGCCAGACTCTGTTGGGCGTAGACGCGCCAAAAGAGGAGGTAGGCTATTGCCTCCTCCGCGTGCCCCTCACGCGCCAGCAGACGGGCATAGTAAGCGGCGGCAACGAATAGCATATATTCTGCTTTAGACGAGTAGGCCGTCCCGATTTCGCCGCGTGCCGTATATGTGACGAACCGGGTAGGTGCGGGCAGCAGGCGCAGGCGGTCGCGGGTGATTTCGTCCGCATAGGTATGCAGGCGCGGTTGCGCCATACCTTCACGTAGGAGGTACATGGCCTGGTCAAGGCGTGCCCGGTCGCGAAGCTGCAGTGTGTCGAGGGTTTCCTTCCCGGCATCCCTGTAGACGCGGCTGTAGACACGATACAGATCATCCGGTGTATTGAAAGCCGCCCGGCTTTCCCGCGCGGCGAGAAGGTAATAGGGATGGGCATTCTCCGGGTCGCGGCGCAGGTAGGCGCGGAGGTCGGCATCGGCGGTGGGCGTGGATTTCACGGATTGTCGAGCTAACCAGTCGGCATAATAACCCAGATATGCCAGGTTATTCGGCTGCGATTGCCAGAGCGCGTGCCAGGGTCGCGCATCACGCGGCCAATTGGCATAGACGGGCTGGTGTGAGGCACGAAATGCCGGCGAATAGCGCGTCCACCATTGAAAGAGGTAAAACGCCTGCGGACCGCCAGTGCCATACACGTCATTGAAGCCAAGCGGCGTCACCAGGAAGGCGAGGACGACCGTGGCGAGCACGAACCAGGCGCTCATCGTTCGCGCGAGCGCCCGCCGGCGCCGCCGGGGCTCCAGCAGTGCCGCCAGTTCTCGCCGGCGCGTCGCCACCGACCCGAGCGCCGCCAGTGCCTGCGCGGCAGCCGCTTCCAGCCAGGCCAGCGTCTCGGACTGCGTTTCCAGCCGCAGCTCCGAGTCTCCCTCGATGCCCGCCGCCACCGCCCGCGCGGCGTCCCGCAGTTCCTCCGTCACTTCCGCCTCCCGCGATCAGCGCTGTTTCAGTCTAACACGCGAGGGGCGGGAGGGGAAGAGGGGGGAGGTTATTCCTCTTGTGACCAAGCTATCCCGTTCGTAGTCAGCTACGCAGCGGAGCGGAGTAGCGTTCGCATTCAGGTCAAGTTACCGTATGCACACTCGACGGCACTCCGCTCCGCTGCGTGCCTCACTACGAACGGGTTCTGGTGATATCTGGGCCTATACGCGCAATATGGGGACAGTCCCGGCGGTGACCCTGTGGATCATCTGGTGACGACGTTCAGGGGGACAGTCCCCATTTTGTCACCCCTGGACGCGATTCTCATCGGCTTCCAGACTCGCAGCAAAACCGCAAGCGGGAGGATATGCGGACGCTACTCCGCTCTGCTGCGTAGCTCACTACAAACGGGTTCAGGTGTTACCGCATGCAAGTCCGGAGAGGCGCTATACCTCAAACCGCTTGCAAAAGCCGTGGCCCGGCGGGCCGTCGCGGCGGGGGAAGGTGTCCAGCATGGTGGTGGCGGGCATGATGGTGAAGTCGCCGAAGCGGTCGTTGATGGCGTCGAGGGCCTGCTGGAGGTCGCGCTGGCGCACGCGGTCTTCCAGCAGCGAGAGCTGCAGGGCGTCGCGGCGGAGGTCGCTGACGCTCACCTGCACGTGGCGCACGGGGGCGGGGAGGCCGGGGCCGGGCACCAGCGTCACGGCCGCCTGGAAGATGTCCTGACCGCTGTCGGTGACGTGGTCGAGCGTGCGCCGCCCGCCAAAGCCGCCGCCGTCGGCAAAGTCTTTATCGTAGCCCACCCACAGCGACACCACGCGGCCGAGGAAGCGGTGGCGGCGCAGGCGGCGGCCCGTGCGCTCGCAGAGGCGCTGCAGGATGCCGTCGAACTGGCGACGGTCGCCCACCGCTGCGGGCAGCGTGAGGCCGTGGCCCACCGATTTTTCG
>JAKIYB010000153.1:5903-8915 GCA_022708765.1 Armatimonadota bacterium
ATAGGGGGTGACGGGCGAAAGATCAATGCCCTGGCCCCACAGCCAGTAGACGTGGCCGAGCACGCCGAATTCGCGCACCAGCCCCTCGCGCGGGAAGCGGCCGAGTTGCTCCACCGTGTAGATGCCCAGCCGCTGCAGGCGGCGCTCAACCCGCCGCCCGATGCCGCAGATATCGGTGAGGACGATGCGCCCCAACACCCCCGGAATTTCCGTCGCCGTCACGTGGGTGATGCCGTCCGGCTTGTGAAATTTGGAGACGAGCTTGGCGATCATCTTGTTCGGGCCGATGCCGATGGAGCAGGTGATGGTGGGCCCCAGCGCGGCGCGCAGATCGCGCTTCACCTGCTGGGCGAGCATGTGCGGATCGCCGAAGCGCGCGGCCACCTCGGTGACATCCATGAACGCCTCGTCAATGGAGAAGGGCTCCACCCTGTCGGTATAACCGGTGAGCACGCGCAGCGACTTGGTGCAGATTTCGCCGTACATGTCCATGTCGGCGCGCACGGCGACGAGGTTAGGGCAACAGCGCAGCGCCTCGTTGATGTGCAGCCCCACCTTCACCCCGCGCGCCTTCGCCTCGGTGGAGGCGGCGATGATGGCGGTGCCCTTCGCCGGCCCGCGGATGCCGATGGGCTTGCCGCGCAGCGGGGGATAGGCCTGCTGCATGCAGCGGGCGTAGAAGGAGTCGTAGTCGAGCAGGAAGATCAGGCGCTCTTCCGCCGCCTCCGGGCAGAAGGCCGCCTGGGCCTGCGCGTGAATGCTCTGCGCCAGCGAGGCGCGAAATCCGGTGACCATGGTAGGCAAACCAACCTTTGCCCTTATGGTATCTTAAAAACGTTAGTTTGTAAATACAGGCGTTTGCAAAAGATGAGAATAATCCTCTGATGCGTTTGCCATGTGGGCGGGCACTGTTGGTGGAAAAATGGTAACGGACACGAATTTTTCAGCGCGCGGAAAATCCGGCGCCCGGTGGATACGCGAAAAATTCGACCCGTCACCATTTTTTACGGGCGTTAGCACTACGTCCGGCACGGCGCCACTTCGCTTCGCTGCATGGCGCACTCCCAACGAGCGGGTGCTTGGCAGGATCAGGGGACGCTTTCGGCGAGTTCCTCGCCGCCGGGGCCGCAGAAGAGGCAGTCGCAGCCGGCGTCTTCGCCTTTGAGGGCGGCCTGGACGCGGAGTTTAGTGACGATGTCGGGGAGAGCGGCGAGGACGGCGTCAATTTCCGCCTCGGTGGTGCCGCGGCCGAGGGTGAAGCGCAGCGAGCCGAGGGCGTAGCCGGGCGCCAAACCCATCGCCATGAGGACATGCGAAGGTTCCAGCGAGCCGGAGGTGCAGGCGGAGCCGCTGGAGGCGGCGATGCCGGCGGCGTCGAGGTGGATGAGCATCGCCTCGCCTTCCAATCCTTTCACGCACACGCTGGCGCTGTTCGGCAGGCGGCGGGTGGGGTGGCCGGTGACGGCGACGTTGGGGATGCGCTCCACCAGGCCAGCCAGCAGCCGGTCGCGCAGCGCCGCCAGGCGGGAGGCTTCCGCGTCCATTTCCGTCAGCGCGAGTTCAGCCGCCCGGCCCAGGCCGACGATGCCGGGCACGTGCTCGGTGCCGCTGCGCAGGCCGCGCTCATGCCCGCCGCCATACATGAGCGGCTTGATACGGACGCCCTTGCGCAGGTAGAGCGCGCCTACGCCTTTCGGGCCGTAGAGCTTGTGCCCGGAGAGCGAGAGCATATCCACCTGTAACTCATCCACAAGAGTGGGGAGGTGGCCTACCGTCTGCACGGCGTCGGTGTGGAAGAGCACGCCCGCCGCGCGGCAAATTTCGCCGATTTCCGCGATGGGCTGGATCGTTCCCACCTCGTTGTTGGCGTGCATGATGGTGACGAGAGTGGTGTCTGGACGGATGGCTGCCGCCACCGCCGCCGGGTCTACCAGCCCCGTCCGGTCTACTGGGAGGATGGTCACTTCCCAGCCGCGTTTGCCCAGCGCTTCCACGCCGTGCAGCACGGCGTGGTGTTCCACCGCGCTGGTGATGAGGTGTCTGCCACGCGCTTCTCGCGCGTACGCGGCGCCGAAGATCGCCAGGTTATCGGCTTCGGTGCCGCCGGAGGTGAAGATGACTTCGCGCGGTATACACCCGAGCAGCCGCGCTACCGATGCCCGCGCATGTTCAATTAACTCCGCCGCCGCGCGTCCAAAGCCGTGGACGCTGGACGGGTTACCCCAGATGTTCCGCAACGCCGGCAGCATGGCATCAATGACTTCCGCCGCCGGCGGCGTGGTTGCCGCATGATCGAGATAGACGCGGTACATCGCAGCCTCCTTTCCGGCTGGTCCGCACATCGGCCGCGTGCCTCCATGCCCGGTTGTTCTACTTTTACTACTATTATGCGATATAGACTAGTGGTCACTGTCAATATACCATGATTCCCTTGTTTGTCAAGCGGTTATGTCAGGAATAATGGGAGGGAATTGACGTTTTTCCGCGAAGTCACTACCCTGTCACCAATATCCTGATCGGAGACCGTCCATGCCGGAGACAACCGAAAACCCGCGGACCAATACGCCCATTACCGCGCATGGGAGCGCCTGGCCAACTGTACGCGTGATCTTCCTGCTGCTGCTTGGGCTGGCGGCCTGGTTGGCGATCTACCTGAACCTCGCTCGTTTCGCCGACTGGTATGCCTACGATTTTCTCGGGTACCAACGCGCGGTAGATAAAGAAGCGAGCATCAAAATCATCGAGGGGTGCGCCTGCCTGAACGCCACCATTCCCGATGAACAGGTGACGGCGGCGCAGCGCCAGGGATTGGCGGCGGCGTTTCTGCTTTTCCAACTGCCGCATACTTTCATGCTGCTGTTCCTCGTCGTGTTCCTGATGGGCATCGTGCGCAGTTGGTTTTCAGCGGAGCGCACGCGCCGGCTGCTGGCCGGGCGTCACCCGCTCATCGCGCGGACCCTTGCCGCCGGGCTGGGGGTGGTGACGCCGTTCTGCTCTTGCTCGGCGGTGCCG
>JAKIYB010000154.1:0-1984 GCA_022708765.1 Armatimonadota bacterium
CACCACCGACGACTGGTACATCGACATCATGACCGCAAAACTCGTGGACGAGAAGCGCCGCCGCGATTTTCAGGTGTTCGTGCTGCCGAACCTCTACGGCGACATCATCAGCGATCTGGGCGCCGGCCTGGTTGGCGGTCTTGGTGTAGCACCTGGCGCGAACATCGGTGAAAAAGGCGCGGTCTTCGAAGCGACCCACGGCTCTGCGCCGAAGTACAAAGGGCAGAACAAGGTGAACCCCACCGCCCTCATCCTCTCCGGCATGCTCATGCTGCGCTACCTGGGCGAGCGCGACGCCGCCGACCGCCTGGAAGCCGCCGTGGAAGCCGTGCTTGCCGAGGGCAAGTCGGTCACCTACGATATGAAGCCCACGCGCGACGATCCCACCGCCGTCGGCACGAGCCAGATGGCGGATGCGATTATCGCGAAGTTGAAGACGGTATAGCTAGTTCCACACCAGGGCCGGCATTCGCCGGCCCCGGTTACTTGTAGTCCGCGCCCTGCGCGGCGCGTGTGATCGCTACCCAGTGCTGTGGTTGACAAACGATTACGACAGCAGTGTTTACGCTCACGGTTCCGCATTATGCCACCACGCGCCGCGCAGGGCGCGGACTACATATTGAATATCGGAGGTACGCCATGACCCCCAAACAGCGTTTCCGCACCGCGATGCTCCGGCAGCCGGTAGACCGGGTGCCGATGTTCGACTTCCTCTTTCAGCGGCCGCTCTTTACCGAGATCATCGGGCGGATGCCGGCGTCGTATAACGCGCGGGACGCGATGGACCTGACGCGGGCGCTGGGGCTGGATGGGGTGTGGATTCCCTTCGGGGCGTTCGCCGGGTGGACGCCGGAGACGCTGGGGGAGAATGTCTACAAGGACGAATGGGGCACCACCTTCGAGACGAATGAGGCCTCCTGGCCCATTGACGCGCCCATCGCCTATCCCCTTCCCGACCGCGCGGCGCTGGCAGGCTACACGCCGCCCGACCCGACGGCGCCGGGACGCATGGACGAGATCGAAACCGCCGTCGCCATGAACCGCGACTTCGGCGACGACGAAGTGTTCATCCTCGGCGGGGTGGGGGGGCCGCTCACCACCGCGTGGATGCTCGTTGGTTATGAAGATATCTGCCTGGCGCTGTACGACGACCCTGATTTCCTCCGCGAGGTAGTGCAGTTCGCGGTGGATTTCGCGCTGCCCGCCATTTCGCGCATGGCGGAAGCCGGGGTGGACGGCATGACGGTCAGCGAGGACCTGGGCAGCAGTTGCGCCGGGCTCATCGCCCCCCACCACTTCCGCGAAATTTTCAAGCCCGCGCTGGGCGCCATCATCAGCCACATCAAAGACTGCGGCCTGCCGGTGCTGCTACATTCCTGCGGCCACGTCTACGACTACATTGACGACCTTATCGAACTCGGTATTGATGCCCTGCACCCGCTGCAGCGCACCGCCGGCATGGAGCTTGCCCGCATTAAAGCGCAATATGGCGACCGCATCTGTCTCGTTGGCAACATTGACTCCTCACGCACCCTTCCGTATGGCACCCCCGCCGACGTGGAAGCGGAAGTGCGCGAGGCGATCGCCATCGCCGCCCCCGGCGGCGGCTACATCCTCGCCTCCGACCACTCGCTGCACGACGGCATTCCAGTGGAAAATATCCGGACGATGTTTGCGGCGGGGCGGAAGTATGGCGCATATCCGATAACCACAGGTTAAAAAATCCAGGGAGGTCACGATGAGTTTCAGCGGGAGTATCATGCTGATCGAAGGTGATCGGCGGGAACAGGTAGATGTCATCTTCTCGGCCTTTGACTACAAGGATCGGAGCTTGGACCGGACTGTTACGGATTTGCGGATGCGTGGGCAACATGCAATGATGATTCCACGCGCACCATTCTCCTGAAGGGCATCGCCTTCCGGAACGGTTGGACCGTCATCCTCGATCCGGAAATGGTGATGATGTTCTTTGAGGAGGAATGCT
>JAKIYB010000154.1:1994-8911 GCA_022708765.1 Armatimonadota bacterium
GTTGTCCACACAGTTGGGCGCGCGCATCTTTGCCGTTGTCGCGGAAGGCATCTCCGGCTCCTATGGGTTCCGACTATTCGCCGGCGGGTCGCTGGTGCGCGACTTTATGAGTGTTGATGGCAAGGTCGAAACAAATGCAGGCACACCACTCCCAGAAGAGACCGGATTTGACTACGAGAGTCCGTTCGAAGACGATGTCTTCAACCTGATGCAACGCATCAGTGTGGATGTCGGAGACCTGGACGTGCCGTTTCTCATCAAAACATTCGGTGATGACGCCATGGCGTCGGCGTTGTCCGCGCCAATGTCGAAACCGCAATCTACCAAACCCTGGTGGAAATTTTGGTAAGGAGCACCCCATGTATCTCATTCTCACCGCCAGTCCCAATACCGACGGCCTGACCGCAGCGTGCGCGGAGGCGGCGCATACCGGGTTGAGTGAGGCGAGCGTGGAGGCGCATCGCATTCACCTGTGCAAGTTGAAGCTGGAGCACTGCCGGCAGTGCGGCAACGGCTGGGGGCAGTGTCTGCGCGAGCATACCTGCGTCATACAGGATGACATCGTGCCCGTGCAGGAAGCGCTGGCGGAAGCGGAAGGGATCGTGCTCGTCACCCCGGTCTATTACGGCGAGCCGTCGGAAGCGTTCAAAGCCGTCTTTGACCGCGTGCGGCGCTGCGAAACGGGCACCGGCGAGGAGGGGCGCGTCGTAGGGAAACCCATCATTTCCGTTGCGGCGGCCGGCGGTTCCGGCGGGGGCATTACCACCTGTCTGCTCTCCATGGAGATGCTCACCCGCCATCTGCGCGCGCAGGTGGCGGATCTCATCGGCGTCACACAGCACAACCGCGCCTACACCCTCGGCCACATCCAGGCGGCGGCGCGTAATCTGGTAACTCGTGTACCAACCGCCTGACAAACAGCGATGGCGAAAACCTCGCCATCCGGCAGGTTTATTGACTTTCAGCCGCGGAAACCGTAAAATATAACGGTTATCAAAATCGAATGCCGAATCCCACAGTGTGGGAGCGGGGGAACCAGTTTTGGGGTGTAAGGCCGATTTTCGGCCTCGGCGACCTTTTCCGCCGAACCCGTCAGCTAACCTCGCAGGCATGGCGAAAAGGGTCAAGCGTGCGCGTGTCGAGCTCTGCTTGGCACGCGTTTTTGCGTCTGGCCCATCCAATCACGGCGAACGCGCAAGAGAAGACGCGTCGTCTCGCACGAATTGTATGGGAGGTAAGTGGTATGGCAATGGCAATGACGCGGACCAATTCACGCCCGGCGGGGCGCACCTGGCAGGATGTACCGCTCTGGGCGAATGCTACGGAGGTTGAGTGGCACGACTGGCGCTGGCAACTGGCGAACAGCATCACGACGGTTGAAGAGTTGGAGCAGGTAATTCACCTGACGGAACCCGAACGCGAAGGCGTGCGGCGCTGCCTGGGACGGCTCCGCATGGCGATCACCCCTTATTACGCGATGCTCATGGACCCACACGACGCGTTCAGCCCCATCCGCCGGCAGGCTGTGCCCACTATTGACGAGCTTATGATGTCGTCCTGCGATATGACCGACCCGCTGCATGAGGAAGGTGACTCACCCGTGCCTGGCCTTACGCATCGTTATCCGGATCGCGTACTGCTGCTGGTCACCTCGCAGTGCGGCATGTATTGCCGCCACTGCACACGCCGTCGCTTTGCCGGCCAGCAGGACGGCGCGCGTCCGATGGCGCAGATTGACGCTGCGCTGGACTATATCCGCAATACGCCGCAGGTGCGCGACGTACTGCTCTCCGGCGGCGATCCCTTCACGCTTTCGACGGGCTGGTTGGAGCAAATCCTGCGTAAGCTGCGCGCCATCCCGCACGTGGAAATCATTCGCATCGGCACGCGCACGCCGGTGGTGTTGCCCCAGCGCATCACGCCGGACCTGTGCGCCATGCTGAAGCGTTATCACCCGGTCTGGGTTAACACGCACTTCAACCACCCCAAAGAAATCACCCGGCAGTCGCGCGCGGCCTGCGAACGACTGGCGGACGCCGGCGTGCCGCTGGGTAACCAGTCTGTGTTGCTGAAGGGTATCAATGACTGCCCGCATCTGATGCGTGCACTGGTGCATGACCTTGTGAAGATGCGCGTGCGCCCGTATTACCTGTATCAGTGCGACCTTTCCGAGGGCATCGAGCACTTCCGCACCCCGGTGTCAAAGGGCATCGAAATCATCGAGAGCCTGCGCGGGCATACCTCCGGTTTCTGCGTACCCACCTTCGTGGTGGATGCGCCCGGCGGCGGCGGTAAGATTCCCGTCAACCCGCAGTACCTCATTTCGCAGTCAGAGACGCAGGTCGTGCTGCGCAACTATGAAGGTGTCATCTGCACCTATCAGGAACCCGCGGATAAAACACCGCACGAAGGATGCAGTTACTGCGAGGAACCCGGTGAACCGGTGGGGCTGGAAAAACTCTACAGCGGCGCCCAAATCAGCCTGGTTCCGCAGGGAAACAATCGGCTGCGCCGTCGCCGGCAACGTAAGGATGGGCAATGATCACGACCTATAGTACAGACTACGCTATTCCGGTCGGCGCTCGTATCACCGTGGATCCGCGCAACGCGCGCATCAAGCTGCATGGTATCGACTGCGACATCGCTGACGCCGTGCATGGCATTGAACTGCTGGCGCGGCGCCAGGGGCTGGATAAAATCTGGGGTTTCGTTTCCACCGCTGAGTGGCTGGCGCTGCATCCGCATGGGTTCGCCTGTGAAGGCGCCCTGCCGGGCTATTTCCCGGATGGGCCGGGGGTGGCTGTAGCGCGATTCCTCACTGACCGCCGCGCCAAGAGCCTGCGACAGGAAGAGGAGGATGCCCTCATCACCCGCCTGCGCGCGGAAGGCTCCCGCGCCGCGAAGACGCCGGAGGGGTACACCGTGCGAGCGGCGACGGAAGCGGACTGTGCGGTTATCTCGCGGGTCATGACCAACGTCTTCACCAGTTATCCGACGCCCATTGACGGAGCCCCGGCCATCGCCGCCATGATGGCGAAGGACGTGCACTTCATCCTTGCCGAATATGATGGCGAGGTGGTGAGCGTCGCTTCGGCGGACGTAGACCGCGCGCACGCGGTGGCGGAGTTGACTGACTGCGCCACGCTGCCGGAACACCGCGGGAAAGGCTTGATGACATTCCTGCTGGCGGCGTTAGCGGAGTCGGAAGCGGTGCGTGGGCTGCGCAGCCTCTTCACGCTGGCGCGCGCTACCTCGGTGGGCATCAATACCGCCTTTTCACGGTTGGGGTATACCTATAACGGCCGGCTGGTGAATAACTGCCATATCGCCGGCGACTGGGAAGATATGAATCTCTGGGTCACGCGCCTGTAGGAGTCGTCAATGGAACCATCGCAGGAACCGCTCAACACCGCCCAGGTGGCCGGGGAGGCCGTGGGCTGGCTGCGGCGCACGGGGCTGCATCTGTCACCGCTCGCCGAGGACGTTCTCACCGCCGTCTTCATCGCTCTCGGCTTTTTGGTGCTGGCACTCATCGCGCGCCTGCTCATGCAGACAGTGCTGCGGCGCATCACCCGCGCCACCAATACCACGTTGGATGACGATATCCTGCAGGCGCTGGGGACACCGCTGGTAACGGCGATCGTCATCACCGGCGTGATGATCGCCCTCATCAGTCTGGATGCGCTGTCCGGCGCTGCCGCGCTCATCATGCGCCTGTATAGCGCGACGATGGTGCTGGTTTTCATCGTCGCCGTGTTGCGCATACTCACTCAGTTCATCGGGTGGCGCAGCAAGCAACTGGCAGCGCGAGTCAGCGAAGCTACCGCCGCGCATTATGGCGGATTATGGCGCAAGGTGATGGCTGTCGTCATCTGGGTAGTCGGCGGTATGGTGGCGTTGGAGCAACTCGGTGTGGAGATCACCCCACTGCTCACCACGTTGGGCCTTGGTTCGCTGGCGGTGGCGCTGGCGCTGCAGGACACGCTGGCGAACTTCTTCGCCGGCATCTACCTCATGCTCGACCGGCCGATTAAGGTGGGCGATTACGTGCGGTTGGATACTGGCGATGAGGGGTTTGTGGACGCCATCGGCTGGCGCAGCACGCATATCCGCCTTTGGTCGAATTACATTGTCGTCCTCCCCAATGCCCGTTTGACTTCCAGCGTCATCACCAACATGGTGTTGAGCCAGTCGGAGACGTCGGTCTACATCAACGGCGGCGTGAGTTACCTCAGTGACCTGGACGAGGTGGAGCGCGTGCTGATGGAGACGGGACGCGAAGTGCTGGCGCGGGTGGAAGGCGGCGTGCCCGAAGTGGAGCCGCTGGTGCGCTTCCAGGAATTCGGCGATTCCAATATCACCTTCCTCGTCATCCTCAAGGTGCAGGACTTCTCCTACCAGTATGTGATGAAACACGAGTATATCAAGGCCGTCTTCCGCCGCTTTAAGGAAGCGGGCATCGAAATCTCCTGGCCTGTTCGTCAACTCGTCGCCCCGCATCCCATTTCGGTGGTGCTTGCGCCGGAATCAGTAGTGAGCGGGAAACACGGATAAACGCGCCTCCTCTCCCTCCGGCCTCTCTGCACTTTCCATCACACATGCCCCCCTATCGCCGCTTGCCCGGACGGGGTACAATAAGTGCTCCGGGAGGTGACCATGCGGCAGTTGAAGATTGGCACGTCGTCGGTGCGCGGGGTGGTGGGGGAATCGCTGACGCCGGAACTGCTGGTGGATTTCGCCAGCGCGTTCGGTACGTACTGCGACGGCGGCACGGTGGTCATCGGGCGGGATACCCGGCGCTCGTCGGGGATGCTGCGAGCGGCAGCGCTCTCCAGCCTGCTCTCCGCTGGTTGCCATGTGCTCGATCTGGGTGTCGTTCCCACGCCACTCGTCTCCTTCGCCTTGCGCGAACTGGGCGCGGCCGGCGGGCTATCCATCACCGGCAGCCACAACGACAGTCGCTGGAACGCGTATAAATTTCTCGGCGCTGACGGCGCGCTGCTCAACGCGGTGAATAGCGAGGAACTGCTCGACATCTATCACGCGCGCGACTTTATCCGCGCTCCATGGGACGGCCTGCGCGGCTGGGAGCCGGCGTCGGAAGACCTACCCGCGCGCTACCTTGATCACATCCTTGCCTCGCTCGACGTCGAGGCGATAAGCGCGCGCAATTTCCGCGTGGCGGTAGATTTCTGCAACGGCGCCGGCCTGCCGGTAGTGGCGCGCCTGCTGGGAGAACTGGGCTGTACCCTCATTCCGTTAAACGAGGAGCCGGACGGCATCTTTGCGCATGCGCCCGCTCCCACCGCCGCGAACATGCGCCAGCTTGCCGCGCTGATGAAACATCTGCAAGTTGATCTGGGCGCGGCTATCAATATTGATGGCGACCGCATCGGCTTCGTCACCGCTGAAGGAGAACCGCTCACCGAGGAGCACACATTGCCGTTGGTCGCCGCGCACATGCTCGCCCGCCAGCCCGGCCCGGTGGTGACGAACCTCTCCACCAGCCGCATGGTGGACACGGTCGCGGAAGCCGCCGGGCAGCCGGTGGTGCGGACGATGATCGGCGAAGGTCACGTCATGGGGCGTGCGCAGGCCGAGCGCGCCGTGCTGGCCGGCGAAGGCAGCGGCGGGGTGTCGCTGCTGCCGATCGCGACGACTTTCGATGCCTTCCTCACCCTCGGCCTGGTGCTGGAGGCGATGGCCGCCTCCAGCGAGCCGCTGGCCGCGCTGGCGGACCGCCTGCCGCGCTACGCCGTGCGCAAGGGCACTGTTTCCTGCCCCCCTAATCTGGTCTACCACGTGCTGGAAGGCTTTCATGACCACTACCGCCGCGCGCACCTCGACCTCACCGAAGGCGTGCACGCCGCCTGGCACGACGGCTGGATTCACGTTCGCGCCTCCAACACCGAGCCGCTGTTGCGCATCGTCGCCGAGGCGGACAGCGATGCGCGCGCAGACAAACTCTTCGACGAAGCCATGACCTTTGTAAGCCAGGCGGCGTTTGTAACCGCGGGGCGGTAACCCCTTACTCCCTGCCCCCCTCTCCCGCGATTGCCTCGGGGCAGGCCCCAAGGAGAGGGGAAATGAGGATGATACTGTATGCGTAAACCTCTTTCGTTAAAAATCGGCATCTCCGGCGTGCGCGGGGTGGTGGGCGATTCGCTCACTCCGCAGCTTGTCGCGTCTTTCGCCGGGGCGTTCGGCACTTACGCGGGGGCGGGGCCGATTCTCCGTCGCGCGAGATGGTGAAGCAGGCGGTCATCGCCGGGCTGCTGGGCGCAGGCTGCATCCCGGTGGACGTGGGCATCGTGCCGGTACCGGCGCTGCAGTTGCACGTGCGCGAGGCGCATGCTTTCGGCGGCATCTGCATCACTGCCAGTCACAACCCCATCCAGTGGAACGCGCTCAAATTCTTCGGGCCGGACGGCATCATCCTGCGCCCGAATCAGGCGGCGGAACTGGTGGACCTGTATCACCAGGGCGTCTATACGCGCGCCTCTTCGGACGACATCGGCGCCGTGCGGAGCGATGACACCACGCTGTGTCGCCATCGCGAGGCAATTCTGCGCGCGGTTAACGTGGAGGCGATTCGCCGGCGGAGATTCCGTGTGGCGGTGGACTGCTGCAATGGCGCCGCCTCGTATGCCACCCCCGCCTTCCTGCGCGAACTGGGCTGCGACGTGGTGGAGTATTGCACGAATCCCTATGAGCCCTTTCCGCGCGATCCGGAGCCGACACCAGAGAATATCACCGAGCTGTGCAACGTGGTAAAGCTGGCGAACGCGGAGATCGGATTCGCGCAGGACGCCGACGCCGACCGGCTGGCCATCGTCGACGAGCGCGGCACGCCGCTGGGCGAGGAGTGCACGCTGCCGCTGGTCATCCGCCACGTGCTGCAGCACGACGCGGAAGCG
>JAKIYB010000155.1:0-5795 GCA_022708765.1 Armatimonadota bacterium
TAACCGCCACCCCTCGCAATTATCCTCCGTGGAGCTTCTTACTCTTCCAGCGTTGAGATATCGCCGTCCGCTAGCCCCTGGGCGCGGGCTTTCAACAGTCGGCGCATAATCTTGCCGGAGCGCGTTTTCGGCAGGGCGTCCATGAAGGTAATCTTCTCTGGTTTGGCAATCGGTCCCAGATGCATGCCAACATGTTGCCGTAGTTCTTCCATCAGTTCCTGGGAGGGCGTGTAATCCGCGCGCAAGATGCAGTAGACATGGATGGCCTGCCCCTTGATGTCGTGCGGCAGGCCGATGGCCGCGGCTTCCGCCACGGCTGGATGGCTGACTAGCGCACTTTCAATTTCCGCCGTGCCCAATCGGTAGCCTGATACTTTGATCACATCATCAACGCGACCAATCACCCAGAAGTAGCCATCGGTATCGCGCTTGGCCGAATCGCCAGTCATATACTTACCGGGATACTTGCTCCAGTATTGCTGGATAAAACGCTCGTCATCCTGGTAAATCGTGCGCATCATCGCCGGCCAGGGGCGCGTCAGCACCATATAGCCTTCTTCCCCATCCGGCACCGGATTGCCGTGCTCGTCCAGGATCTCCGCCCGCTGACCGAAAAATGGTCGGCTCGCTGATCCCGGCTTGAGCGGCACGACGGGTGTTGGGGTAATCATGAAACAGCCCGTCTCCGTCTGCCACCAGGTATCCATGATGGGGCAGCGCTGTCCGCCGATGACCGAGTGATACCATCTCCATGCCTCCGGATTAATCGGCTCGCCCACCGATCCCAGCAGGCGCAATGACGAAAGGTCGCGGCGCTTTGGCCAGGACTCCCCAAAGCGCATCAGCCCACGGATGGCGGTCGGCGCCGTATAGAACACGCTGATGCCATATTTCTCCACCAGCGACCACCAGCGATCCGGATAGGGATAGGTCGGAGCACCCTCGTACATGAAGGTCGTTGCCCCCAGCAGCAGTGGTCCGTAGACCAGATAAGAGTGCCCGGTGACCCAGCCAGGGTCGGCGGTACACCACCAGCGGTCCATATCGTTCAGTTCAAACACATATTTCAGGGTGGAATATACCCCGACCATGTAACCGCCGTGAGTGTGCAGAATCGCTTTGGGCGTTCCCGTCGTGCCCGAGGTGTAGAGAATATACAGCGGATCTTCCGAATCCATCTCTTGAGGAGTGCACGCACCGTTCGTAATGCGCAACTGCTTTAATTCGTGATACCAGTAATCGCGGCCTGGCTCAATCCACACCTCCTGGCCGGTATGCTGGATGACGATCACCGTCTCCACCGACGGGCAGCGTTTGATGGCGTCATCCACCGTCTTCTTTAACTCGACCAGCTTACCGTTCATCCACCCGCCATCAGCGGTAATCACCACGCGGGAATGTGAGTCATCCACGCGCCCCTGCAGCGCATCAACACTGAAACCGCCGTAGACCACCGAGTGGATGGCGCCAATCCGCGCGCAGGCGAGCATGGCGGTGACGATCTCCGGGATGCGCGGCATGTAAATGGTCACCCGGTCGCCCTTCTGCACACCCATCGCGCGCAATAAATTCGCGAACTGACACACCTCCCGGTACAATTCGAAATAGGAATACGTGCGGACATCGCCCTTCTCACCCACCCAGATGAGCGCGAGCTTGTTCTTGCGCCATGTCGTCATGTGTCGGTCCAGCGCATTCTGCACGATGTTGACTTTCGCGCCAACGAACCATTTGAAGAATGGCGCCTGACTGTCATCCAGCACGCGTTCCCAGGGCTGATACCACTCAAGTTCGCTGGCCTCGCGAGCCCAGAAACCTTCTAAGTCCTCATCGGCGAAGCGGGCCAGAGCCTCCCAATCACGAACAAAGGCCTGCTCCATGACGTCGTCCGAGGGGAAATATGCTTCGCCCTCTAGTGATGCCTGAACTACCATGATGCTCTCCTTTTCGTAGAACGGGTAGAGGAATGTCCTCTCGAGTGCGTATACGCAACCTGCAAGCTCCCGCTCCCCCACCGTTGCTGGAAGCGGGGTGAGCAGTGAAAGAGATGTGGGACGATCTCGCGCCTGCGGACTGATATTCCCGAGTAGTTTACTTATCTATAATTAATCCTCGAAGGCGCGCGGGCTGTGCGCGGCATCAGCGAGTCGTCTCATGAATTAGGAAAGCCGGTAACGGAGTCTGATGCGCCAGATTCCTGGGGAATAGGGAAGGCAAGCGGCAGGCGTATCTGCATCCGTCTCCAGCGACCGGATGCAAACGAGGAGTAATACTGGCCCGTGCAGATGGATTGAATATACATCACGCCACCGCCATCTCCTACACGCATACGCTTCGACCGCCACGGGATCCGTCGTCACGGGGTACCCGACTGGCACTCGAAGCTTGCGCGCTTCCTTTATTATACATCTTATGGATTTTGTCGTGAATAGCCTGCGGGTATTATTTTTTCAGGGAAAATAGGTCGCCAGCGTAGATGGTTTACCCTTCGGACTCAGGACTGCTGACCTGGAACCTGGTCAGTGTGGCTCCTACGAAAATTCCTTACCTTCCGTTCGCGCGCCGCGAAAAACTGGTGACTGCAACCGTTTTTTCGCTCTTGCACACGGCGGGAGAGAACCCACCCCCAGGAAAACGGTTCCAGTCACCACTTTTCCAGGCATAGCGCCCGTGCCCGTACAAGAGTATTTTCACCCAGCGAGGGTGCCGCCGCCACGGACGGCCAGGCGGCATTGATGGATTGGTACCATTTTTCGATGATCAGCGTTCGCCCTCGCCCACGCAAGGACTTTTCATCTTCTTACGGAAAAGATACCGCACCACTCCACCACAGAGGCACTGCCATGTCCGATCTCACCCAACTGCGCGCATACATCGCCCGCTTCAACGACTACATCGCCGAACAGGCGGAACGGCGCGTGCAAAGCTACTGCGCTGACGCGCTGGCGACGCTGGCCGGCGCCGCCAAGCCCTTCGGCCTTTCCGCGCCGGCCGTGCACGCTGTCGAGATATGGGAGGATGTCGAGCACGGCCTTCTACCCCCGCATATCGTCGCAGAGCTCACCCTCGGCAACCTCGTCCACCGCTTTCCCGTTCCGGTGGGTGCTTTTCACGATACAACGAAGGACGACCAGATTTTCGAACTCTGCATGCTTCGCGCCGAAGCCCACCAGGAACTCGACGGCCGCGGTGACGGGGCCACTCTCGAGCGCATGATCGCCACCGAACGCCAACTGGCGGACTGGGCGCACGCGGTGTTCGAATGAGCCGTCATAGACGCCTCACCCAGATTTCCCCTATACTAAGGCGCGATTTTCGAGGTAACGCATGTCAGATTGGCTCACGGTTCTACTCATTATCGGCGCGATGTTCATGGTGATTGTTGTTGGCTGGGAGGCACGGCGGCGCAAGATGCTCACCGCGGAGACCACCAGCACGTTAAGCCGGCTGGTGGTGGACCTTACTATTCCCGCGTTGGTCTTCACGCAGATGCTGCGCACGGTAGATAGACCTTCGCTCGCGACGAACTGGTATATCCCATTGTTGGGCGCGGGAATTATCGCCGTCAGTTTGTTGGTGGCGCTGCCGTTCGCGCCGCTCTTTACCAACCGCGCATCACGCCCTACGTTTCTCTTCCTGATCGCCGTTGCCAATTGGATCTATCTGCCGTTGCCCATCGTTGAAGCGCTGTACGGCGCGGATGGCGTGCGCGCGGTGCTGCTGATGAATGTGGGCGCGCAGATGATTCTGTGGACGCTGGGCGTGTGGACGCTGCGCGGCGGAAAGCCCGATCTGGAATCGCTGAAAAATCTGATTTTGAATCCCGGTCTCATCGCCACCGCTCTCGGCATCGCGCTGGCGCTGCTGGTGCCGAATACGGCAAGCTGGTTCACGCCCGATGGAATGAAGAGTGTAAATCCGGTGCTCATGGCGATGCTGATGGTCGGCAGCCTCACCATTCCGCTCTCGCTGCTCGTCACCGGCGCACAGCTTGGTGGTCTTGACCTGTCCGATCACCGCCCTTCCCCGCCACTTAACGGCGTGGTGTTGCTTCGCCTACTGCTGGCGCCGGCAATCGTCATCGGCCTCGTCTGGTTCGTGGACATGCTCGGTTTCGCGCTGCCCGAGGTGCCGCGCATGGTGACCTACATCATCGCCAGCATGCCGGTCGCTATCAGTTGCAGCATCTTCACCGAACGTTTCGGTGGCGACACCCCACTGGCCGCTCGCGCCATCTTCCTCACCACTCTGCTCAGCATCGTCACCGTGCCCGCCATTTTTTTTCTGGTGACGCGATGGCATATCTGACAATACGTCCTATATCACGCCATCCTCGCCGATATGTGTGTCGGCAAAGAAGTTATCCCGCAGTATCGAAGGCATGCTGACTTCGAGGAGAAGGGCAGGGCCGAGGCCCGTAAAGGAATGCCCCATTCCCGGCGGCATGGCAAACAAGTCGCCTTCATTCATCACGAACTCGCGGTCGTCAAGCGTCATACGGATGGCGCCCTTCACCACGAAGAAGGTCTCGTGTTTCATCTTATGGCGGTGGAAGGGGCAGGTCTGGCCGTCGAAGACGAAGAGAAACTTGCCGCAATAACCAAGTACCGCCTCATTCGCCACCCAGAACTCCGTCTCGCCTACAGTATAAAAGTCGTTGAGTCCGAAGTGCAGCGGCAGCGGCTCCACCGGCGGCATGGTCAGGCCCCACTCTTTGAGCTGTGTGTGCAGCAGGTCAAGCGCGTTTTCACGCTCGGGACCGGCCAATTCGACGTGGTCGTATTTGCCCATGATGATCTCCTCGATCTTTAGCGGTTCGTCGTTACTGTGTGAGTGCTTGCGTCACCTACTCCGTGACCATCACCGTCACGCCGCGTTCCTGGAGGTTTTTCAAGTCGCGTTCGGGGAGGGCTGGGTCGGTGACGAGGGTGTGGATTTCTTCCGGGACGGCGTAGCGAGCGAAGGCGCGCTTGCCGAATTTCGCGCTCTCGGTGACCACCACCACGCGGTCGCTGATGCGCATCATCGCCTGTTCCAGGCTGGAGACATGGAGATCGGCGGTATAGAAACCGGCCTCGCTGTCGGCGCCGTCGCAGCCGATGAAGAGGACATCCACGTGCAGCGCCTGCAGCATGTTCTCGGTGATTGGCCCGTAAAGGCTGGGAAACTCCTTGCGCATGAAACCGCCGAGAAGCAACACGTTGAGCGGTTCACCGTAGAGCTCTTCCGCCACGCAGAGCGAGGTGGTGGCGACGGTGATGCCGGCATCGCGGGGGAGATTGCGGGCGACCTCCAGCGCGGTGGTGCCGGTATCCACCATCACCGTCTGTCCGGGCCCAACGAGGGCGGCGGCGGCGCGGCCAATGGCGGCTTTCTTTGGGGAGACGGCAGCGGAAGGAAAAGCGCGCTGCAGGAAGTCGGCGCGGTTAGTGGCCAGCCCCCCGCCGTGCGTGCGCACCAGATAGCCGCCCTGTTGCAGCGCGGTGAGGTCACGGCGGATGGTCATCTCGGAAACGGCGAACCGCGCCGCCAGCTCGCGCACGCTGACGCGGCCGTTATCGTGCATGATATCCAGGATCGTTTGTTGACGGATGTTCACCGCACCTCCCGCATGTTCGTTTCGCACAGACAGCATAGCTATCACACAAGATATTGTCAAGGGCATGTGTAATAAATGATACATTTTCCTGCCTACCGAGGAAAACCCTTGACATTTTCGCCTGTTGCGCTATCATATTGCACGGTATAGCCTGTTCACTCGCACATAATCACACACTTCGGAGGTTCCCATGGCT
>JAKIYB010000155.1:5805-8906 GCA_022708765.1 Armatimonadota bacterium
CGGCCCCAAGTCCAGGGCCATGCATGCACGGGCGGCGAACATTATGAAGGGTTACTCCGGGCAGGTAAAGCTCTTCCCGGTCTGCTTCGAGAAAGGCTTCGGCGTCACCCTCACCGACGTGGACGGCAACGTCTACATTGACTTCTCCAGCGGCATTTACGTGACCACGCTGGGGCACTGCCACCCGAAGGTGAGCGAGGCGGTGGCGTTCCACGCGAATAACCTGATGAACTGCCACGACTTCAACACCCCCATCAAGGTGGAACTGCTGGAGAAGCTGGCCGCCATTCAACCATGGGATCTCACCGGCATGCAGTTGTACGACAGCGGCACCACCGCGGTGGAAGCCGCTCTGCGCGTCGCCCGCGCCGCCACTGGGAAATATGAGTTCATCTCCTGCTTCATGGATTTCCACGGTAAATCCGGCCACTCGGTAAGCTGCGCGAAGATGAACAGCACCAACGGCATGGGCCGCGCCCAGGGCTTCTACCTGGTGCCTCGCCCCTATCCCTACCGCCCGATGTTCACCAAGGCCGACGGCACGATTGACACCGACGGCTATCTGAGCTTCTACGCCGAGTTCATCGAGAACGCCACCACCGGCAATGTGGCGGCTTTCGTGCTGGAGCCGGTGCAGGGGTGGGCCGGGTCGGTCTTCCCGCCGGAAGATTTCTTCCCGAAGCTGCGCAAATTCTGCGATGACCGCGGCATTCTGCTCATCGCCGACGAAGTGCTCACCAGCATGGGGCGCACGGGAAAATTCTTCTG
Source organism: Armatimonadota bacterium (assembly GCA_022708765.1). Lineage (GTDB taxonomy): Bacteria > Armatimonadota > Hebobacteria > CAIYQO01 > CAIYQO01 > JAKIYB01. Next base: position 6,574 of record JAKIYB010000155.1, read on the forward strand.
CATGGAGCACTACGACACCCGCCCGGACATCGTGACGGTTGGTAAGGGCTTTGGCAACGGCTTCCCGGTGACCGGCATGCTTGTTTCCGAGCGCTACAAGGAGAGCATCAACAAGATCTCCGCCTCGACGAGCTACGGCGGTAACCCGATGGCCTGCGCCGCCGCCCTCGCCAGCATCGTGGCAATGGAGGAGGAAGGGCTGCTCGACCACGCGCTGGTGCTGGGCGATTACTTTGAACGGCGCATGGAAGAGATGAAGGCCGCCCATCCGATCATCGGCGACGTGCGCGGTAAAGGCTGCCTGCTCGGGGTTGAGATGGTGAAGGATCGCGCGACGAAAGAACCGTTCACCGAAGCCGGCAAGCTGGTCTACCAGAAGTCTTTCCAAAAAGGTCTCGCCTGGGTGCCCGCCGGCCACATCCTCCGCATGAGTCCGCCCATCGTGATGAGCCTGGAAGTCGCCGCGAAGGGCATGGACATCATCGAAGAGGCGATAGCCGAAGTCGAGCAGGAATACGGTTACACGAAATAAGGATGCGTGAGAAACCGCGGATTGCGCAGATTGACGCAGGTGGCAAGGATATCTGTGACATGCTGTGTAATCTGCGGTTTATCTCTTTATGAAAGCAGTTGCTTCCATGCTCTACCTCACCTTCGATATCGGCACCACGGGCTTAAAGACCGCGCTCATCGCGGATGATGGACGGGCGTTGGCGGTGCATACGGCGGAGTATGCGCTGCTCACGCCGAAGGCCGACTGGGTGGAGATGGAGCCAGAGGCGTACTGGGGGGCTGCGATTGAAGGGACGCGCGCGGTCTTCGGGAAGACGGGAAAGAGCCCGCATGAGCTGGCGGCCATCGGCTTCAGTTCGCAGGGACAGACGTTCATCCCCATTGACGCTGAGGGGCAGGCGCTCTACCGGGCGATTGTGTGGGTGGATAACCGCGCGCAATCCGTTGCTGACCGCTGGAACGCCGAGTGGCTCTCGCACGAGGAGTATCACCGCATCAGCGGCTACCCGCAGATTCCCGCCAGCCTCACTCTCTTCAAGGTGGCGTGGATGGCGGAGCACGCGCCGGCGGCGCACCGGGCGCATCGGTTCCTCTGCCTGCCGGATTACCTCACCTATCGCCTGACTGGCGAATGTGCTACCGATTACGTCACCGCGCGCATGGCTGGTTTCCTCGATTTACAGACCGGCGCCTATGAGCCGCGCCTGCTGGCTGCAGCGGGCATCACCGAAGCGCAATTGCCGCGCGTGTTGAAACCGGGCGCCGTCGCGGGTCACGTGCATACAGCCGCGGCGGAAGCGCTGGGCATCCCATCGGGCGTGCCGGTGTGCGTGGGAGCGAACGATCAACTCGTGGGAGCGGTGGGCGCTGGCAACGTGCGGCCCGGCATTATCTCGGAGACCACCGGCACCGCGCTGGCGCTCATCGCCAGCACAGAGGCGCCGCTGTTCGACCCGCGCATCGTTGCAGGCCGGCACGCCGTGCCGGAACTCTATTACGCGATGGCCTACAACATCACCTCGGCTATCGTGCTCAAATGGTTTCGCGACCTGTGCGCTTGCGGGGAGGCGTATGACAGCTTCCTTGAGGGGGTGGCGGAAATCCCCGCCGGCTGCGCCGGCCTCACCGTACTGCCGCACTTCGCCGGGACGACGCTACCATCGTTGAATCTGGACGTGCGCGGGGCGATGATGGGGTTGACGCTGGCGCACACGAAGCTGCACATCGCCCGCGCTATCATGGAGGCATGCGCCTGCATGCTGCGGGAGTGCGTGGAGCCGGTGCAGCAGCATGGCATCGCTGTGGCGACGGTGCGCGCGCTGGGCGGCGCCGCGCGTAGCGATCTGTGGCTGCAGATGAAGGCGGACCTGCTGGGGCGGCCGGTGGAGCGGCCGGCCTGCGCGGACGCGGCCAGCCTGGGGGCGGCGATGTTGGCGGCGACCGGGGTGGGGCAGTTCGCGCAAGTACAGGACGCCGCGCGGGCGTGGTACCGCGAGGAGCGGGCGTTTGAGCCGCAAGAGGAGCTGTTCGAGCCGGTAGCGTCACACCATGCCGTCTATGAGGACGTATATGGGCGGTATCGAGATCTGTATCGGCGATTGTATGAGGTGTAAACCATGCTCCTCGCTAATGGTATTCTGACGCTGGAATTCGACGACGCCACCGGCAGCCTTGTTGGACTGACGGATCGCGACGGTTACCGGCATCTCACATCGCCGGAGGATGGCCGGCTCTTCCGCGTCGTCGTGCCGGATGATGAATGTTGGATTGACCGCTTTGCCGACAGCCACACCTGCGGCAAGCCGGAGATGCGGCGGGAG
>JAKIYB010000156.1 GCA_022708765.1 Armatimonadota bacterium
CGCTGATCATCTTTTCCGAAATCAGTCGCCGCGCGCTGAAGTCGCTCAATACCCAGGAGATGGTGGTGCTGCTCTCCGTGGCTGGCACCATGTCATTGGGTGGGCCGATCGCCGACCTGATCTTCCGCCAGTATTTCGTCAATTCGGATGCTGTTCGCGACGCGGGATTATACGGCGCCTTTCCAACATGGTGGATCCCCTCCATGAATAGTCCAGCGATGACGGAGCGCATGCTCTTTCACGGCGACTGGCTCATCCCCATCCTGCTCATCGCGTTTATGCTGGTCATCGGGAAGCTGAAGAGCTATACACTGGGATATTTCTTCTTCCGGCTTACCTCCGACGTGGAGAAGCTGCCGTTCCCGTTCGCGCCGGTGGCGGCCTCCGGCTCTATGGCGCTGTCGGAATCCGGTGAAAAGAAAACGTCCTGGAAGTGGAACGTTTTCTCCATCGGCGCTATTATCGGCATGGTCTTTGCCGTGGTGCAGGTTGGCATTCCCCTCGTCACTGGCGCGCTGCTCACCAAGCCGATTCAGATCATTCCGCTGCCGTGGCTGGACACCACGACCATGTCGGAGGGCTTAATGCCCGCCACGCCCACCGGCGTGACCATTGACCTGGGTCTGCTCATCACCGGCATGGTGGTTCCCTTCTGGTCCGTCATGGGCACGGCCGCCGCGGTGCTGCTCACGTTCATCTTGAACCCCATCCTGCATCACTTTGACATCCTCAACCGTTGGCAGCCCGGCATGGATGTCATCAATACCACCTACGTAAACGGATTGGATTTCTGGACGAGCTTTGGCATCGGCACCGCCATCGCGCTGGTCTTCATCTCCTTGTACCAATGCGGCCGCGACTTGGCGAAACAGGTGAAGGCGATGCGCGAGCAGCAGAAAGCCGGCGCAAGTGCGACAGCGCGGCGCGAGAATCTCTGGGCGGCCCCAGCCGGTCGCGGCGACTACCCCATCATGTATGCGGTTGGCATCTATGTCGTTGCCGCCTCAGCGGTGGTGATTCTGTCACAGCGGCTGGCGCCGGAGTTTCCGCTCTGGATCCTCATCGGCTTCGTCTTCATCTACACGCCGCTCATCAGTTACATCAACGCACGTCTTATCGGTATTAATGGTCAGCAGGTGGTAATTCCTTATCTGCGGGAAGGCGCTTTCATCCTTTCCGGGGTGAAAGGCATCAATATCTGGCTGGCGCCTATCCCGGTAGACAACTACGGCGCGATGGCGCAGATTTACCGCACGAAGGAACTCACCGGCACCAACTTCTGGTCGTATGTGAAGGCTGACGCGCTTATCGTGCCCTTGAGCTTCGTCCTCAGCTTCGTCTTCTGGGCGTTCATCTGGCACTCCAGCGCCATTCCATCCGACGCCTTCCCCTGGGCGCAGAAGATGTGGGAGTTGCAGGCGAAGAATACGATGGTCATGTGGTCCATTACCCTGCCCGCGCAGGGCGGCACGCCGCTCTTCTATCAGGCAATGCACCCATGGACCATTGCCGGCGCCGGGGTTTTTACCGTCGGCGCGTTCTCGCTGTTGTCCGCCTTCAATTTGCCGACGATGGCGATTTATGGCTTCATTTATGGCATCGGCCAGATTCCACACTCGCTCATCTTCCTGGTCGCCGGCGCCTTCATCGGGAAGTTCTATTTCCAGAAGCGCTTCGGCCAGACACAATTCCTGCAAATGGCACCAGTGCTGATGGCGGGATATACCACCGGTATGGGACTCATCGCCCTCGTCGGGGTGGCGGTGATGCTGATTACGAAAGCGATTTCCGCGGCGCCGTTCTAGCGGCGCGCTGACGAACAGGGTATGTGGCATTATGGAAAACATTGGCACTCAAGTCCGTTTGCCGATCTCTACGGCGGTGGCGATTGCCCTGCAGGGCATCAAAATCCGCCTGGGGCGCGCGCTCGTGACCATCTCCGGCGTGGTGCTGGGCATCGCCTTCCTCATGAGCGTCTTTACCGGTGAGCTCATCAGCGGCACCGGGTACATCAAAGGCGCCATGGCGCAGCGCGAGGAGCTCAACAACACCGTGAAGACGATGGAGTCCTTCGTCTCCCAGGCGCTCGGTTCGCCGAAGGATAAGATCATCGGCATCATCGTCGCCGGCGATCTGGAACCGTCCGAGCAGATTCTCGCCAAGCGTCTGGCTCGGTTGACGCAGGACAGCAAGCAGGCGCCGAAAGAAGTGCGCGCCGTCGGCCTGAGCCTGCCCGGTTTGACCCGAGCCGAAATCAGCGACATCGGCAAAGACGCCAGCATGCTCATCGTGATGGGCAACAGCGAGGCATTCACTAAGTCCTTTGACGACTTGACCGCCGGCATGGAGCAAGTCTATGTGCTGGATACCTATAAGCCGGTCGTCATGGCCAGCGAGGAGAGTGCGGATAACGTGAAGATGCGCACATATGCCGGCGCTCCCGTTGTGGTGCTGGAGAACTCTAGTCAGAAGTATGAACAGCTCTACGGCGCCCAGCAGCAGGAGTTTCTGAAGGAACAAGCAAAGAAGGCGGAGTCCGCCCGTTTCCGCACTGTCTGGGTGATGATTATCTCGCTGCTCGTGACGATTATCGGCATCACGAACTCGCTGTTGATGTCGGTCACAGAGCGCTTCAAGGAAATCGGCACGATGAAGTGCCTGGGCGCGCTGTCCGTCTTCATCCGCCAGCTTTTCCTGATCGAGAGCGCGCTGATCGGCTTCACCGGCTCCTTCCTCGGGATGCTGGTCGGCGCGCTGCTGCCGATGCTGATGTATAGCATCAGTTATCGCGATCCGGCCACCGGCGCGCTGGGGGCGGGATTCGGCGTTATCTTCGGCACAATCAATTATTCGCTGCTGCTGGCGGCGGGATTTTCCGCGGTGGTGGTCGGCACGCTGCTCGCCATCATGGCGGCGATTTACCCCGCCAACTTCGCCGCGCGCATGGTGCCGGCGATGGCGCTGCGCAGTAATGTGTAACGGAATGGGGATGCATGGCATGGTAGTGACAAAAGACCAGGTCGTATCGCTGTTTGCCAGCGGCGCGGATCTCAGCCAGGGCGACTATGTTATCCGCGCGGTGGATGTCCGCAAGATCTACCGCATGGGTGACACGGAAACGCATGCCTTGCGTGGCGCTACGCTCGATATCTTGCGCGGCGAATACATGTCCATCATGGGGCCGTCCGGCTCCGGCAAGACCACCTTTTTCAATATGATCGGCGGATTGGGGAAGCCCACTACCGGCAAGGTATACATTGACCAGGTGGACATCGCGCAGCTTGATCCGTATGAGTTGGCCTGGCTGCGCTGCCGCAAGGTTGGCTACATCTTCCAGGCGTTCAACCTCATTCAGGTAATGTCCTGCCTGGAGAATGTGATGCTGCCGATGGCCTTCGCCGGTGTAACCTCGGAAGACGCCCGCGACAAAGCGATGGAAATCCTCGCCGAGGTTGGGCTGGAAGATCGCGCGCTGCATAAGCCGTCGGAAATGTCCGGCGGGCAGCAGCAGCGCGTCGCCATCGCCCGCGCGCTGGCAAACTCGCCGGCGATTCTCCTCGCGGACGAGCCGACGGCGAACCTGGACTTGCGCACCGGCGAGGAAATCATCGAGCTCTTCGCGCGCTTGAAAGAGACGCGCGGCGTAACGATCATCACCGCCACCCATGACAAGAAGATGCTCAAGCGATCGGATCGCATCGTCTGGATCGAAGATGGGCTTATCGAACGTGTGACGACGCCGGAAGAGATGAATATCGAAGTCGGCGAGGTGCATTGATGGCGAAACGCCGGAAACGCGAGCAGCCGGCAGAGGAGACGCCGCGCGAGATTACCGATGATATGCTTGCGGTAATACCAATCCGACCGGAGAATGTGGAGACACGCGAAGACAGTCAGGGCATGCTGCACCTGCGGGTAATGCTGGCACCGGAGGGATTGGTCGGACGCGTGGCTAAGTGGATGCGTTATGATTACTCGCGGACATACGAGTTGGATGAATTTGGAACATACTTTTACCGGCAAGTGGATGGAACAACGTCGCTGAAAACGATCATCCGGCGGATGGTGAAGCAGTTCGATAAACCGTATAAAGATGTGGAATACGCCGTTGTCCTCTTCACAAAGACGCTGATGATGAAGAATATGCTGGTGCTGGAGATGCCGACCAGCGAACACTGACGGGCGCGTGGCGCCCGGGGAGACCGCGGAATGACGCAGAATGTGATTGTGAAAGCGGTGGATGTCAAGCGCCGGTATCAACTGGGCGATGAAATCGTCTGGGCGCTGCAGGGTGTCTCGCTCGATATCTTCGAGGGTGAGTACCTGTCCATCATGGGGCCGTCCGGCTCCGGGAAGTCCACGTTCTTCAATATGATCGGCGCTCTCGACGTGCCGACGTCCGGCACTATCGAATTCATGGGCGAAGACCTGTTCAAACTGCCGGAAGCGCGCCAGGCGTGGATTCGCTGCAATAAGATCGGATACATCTTCCAGACATACAATCTCGTGATGGTGATGACGGCGCTGGAGAACGTGGCGCTGCCGATGATTCTGCGTGGCGAGCCGAAATCGCAGGCGCACGAGCGCGCGCATGCTATCCTGGAGCGCGTAGGGCTGGGGCACCGCACCGACCACTTGCCGTCACAGCTTTCCGGCGGGCAGATGCAACGCGTGGCTATCGCCCGCGCGTTGGCCAATGACCCCGCCGTCATCCTCGCCGACGAACCCACAGGCAACCTGGACTCGAAAACGGGCGAGGAAATCATCATGCTGCTCAAACGACTGCAGCTTGAAAGCGGCGTGACGATCATTACCGCGACCCACGACGTGAAGATGCTCAACATCTCCGACCGTATCGCCTGGATTCGCGACGGCAAGCTGGAACGGCTGGACGAACGCGAAAACGTACAGATCAATACCGGTGCGATGACGCATTAAGCGCGAATGCGGGTAACCAAACGAACGCGGGCCGGTCAACCGACCGGCCCGCGTCATTGCGTCAGGATGTCTGACTATTGTTTGGCGACCGGCATCAGGTTTTTGCCGGGGTGCACTTTCGACTTGCCTTTCTCGACCACCAGTTCAATCGGCGCGGTGCCGCTCACCTTCTTCCCGCCAAAGCTGGCCGTGCCACCCAACGGCAGGCTGATGGTGAAGTTCTTCGTGTCCGTCACCTTTACCACCATGCAGGCTGCAGTGGCTTTGATGCCGTCAAGGTTTATCGCCTTCGGCGTTAGCGACAACAGGAGGTAGTGTGTCTCTCCCTTCCAGGTGATTTTCAGGCCGTCTGTACCCGCCCAGGGGGTGAAGACCGGTTTTTCTTCGTCGGCCAGGCGCGGGAAGGCGGCCATCAGGAATCCCTGGCCCGACTGACCTTCGATGCGCGCGACATACTGCGTTTCCGTCGTGAAGCCGCGGTGTTTGACGATTGGCTCGCACTGATTATGGGTGAAGGAATCGGTATGCCAGACAAAGCGCTCCGGAACAGCGACGTATAGATCGGTATCCACACCAAGCTGGCCAGTGAAGTGCGCTGTGCGACCGTCAGTTGTCACACCGCTGGCGAGTGACCAGTAGCTGATACTCGGCGCATACTCGTTGAAGCCATCCTGGTCATCAAGTGTCACCAGATAATTCATGCCCGCCGCAGTTGGCGCCTTCACCGAAAGCAGCCGGCGCGTCCAGGTGAAGGGTGCCTTTACGGCCACCTTCGGGGTGGCGATCTGTGCCATCATCGCTGGTGAGTAATCCGCGCGCGTCGGTACTTCCGTCAGCGCCAACACCTTCACCTGGCCCTCGACCAGCGCCACGCCGGGGGTATCGCCGGCGGCGGTGATTATGCCGCGGGTATCAGTGATCTTCTGCAGGGTCTGGTCCCAGCCGATCTGCAGGTGTAGCCGCGGCCGCTTTGTATGCGCCACCCACGGCACGTTGTGATCGTGGTACCAGTCGCCAGGCTTGTCCTTCCCGGGTGTCGGTGGGCCTTCTGGACGCACATTCCAGCAGAGCGTATTATGGCTCAACGCGGTCGTCGCGCCCGGCACGTACAGGTCGCCTTTATAGAGTGTCAACGGCACACCTTTTTCGTACCACAGATAAGCCATCTGGTCAGTATTAGCGTGGTCAATCATGAAATTGCCGGCCAGGAAGGAGAGGTAGCTCTCCTCTGGCGTGCCAACAGCCCGGTATCGCAGAATGGCACCGAAACCGGGGTAGACTTCCGGTCCGAGTTTTGGTGTCGTGGGCTTGATGGTGTCATCTATGATGAGCGCATCCGGCACGCCCATGCCAGAACTCAGATCTTTGCCGCCCTGTTGCCACATGGTGATGAGTTGTCTGGCTAATTCAGGATCGCTTTCCTTGAAGAGCGTGGCCAGGATACCCGGCAACGGTGAGCTGCCCGGGCGCGTGTCGCCTTCGGTGTTCAGTATGCGAATGCCCCATCGTTTGTCAACGGGCATCATTAACTGCATGTAATAACGCGCGAAATTGCGCAGGATGGGGGATTTGGACGGGTCCGGTCCCTGTCCGCTGTTCATCAGGCAGATCCATGCGTAAAAGCTGGTGGAAGCGGCGCCGATATAGTGCGGGCAACTGATGGCCGTGCCATCCGGACTGTATTCCGTGGTCATCAGCATGCGGAAGTAGCGGTCGGCGTCTTTCAACCATACTTTCGCCATCGGGTGATCGCTGATGGCGGATGCCATCACCACCAGACCGCCCCAGCGGCCCACCGGCATATTCATCGAACCCCAACCGAAGTTAATCTGCTTGTCCGGCCAGTTGCTCGGGTGGGTGAGCATGTAGGTGAGGATCGCCATCTTCTTCTTCAGCGTTTTCGCCTGCTCCGGCGTACAGAACGGACTGCCGATCATGTTATCCAGTGCAGCCGCGACGACGATGCCATGCCAGTAACCCAGCATCCACCCCGGGTAACCATTCACGCCATCTACGTAGTAGCCGTCAATCATCCGGTTGGCATCGTTGAGGGTTTTATTATACAGTTTGGTGAAGCTGGCCTGATCCTGGCGATGTAGAAAGTCATTCAGCAGGTCGCCGGGCATGCCCAGACCTTTGCCCTTGAAGCGCGCGTAATAGGCATCCTTCTCAGCCGCTTTAATGAAGAGGCGCGGATATTCCATCGTCATCGGCCAGTCGGTGATCCACTTGCGCGTGACATCCAACCCGAAATCGCGCTGCACATTCGTCGCGGTGAGGGCGTTGTCGGCGAATTCCTGCTTGGCGAATGTTTCCGCCATATCGGACACGCGAATCGCCCAGCAGCGCGCGCCCAGCCCGATGGGGCACTGCGCGGAGAGCTGTCCCCGTGCCGAGGAATAGATACGCATGGCGTTGGCTCGCGTGCGCAACGTGATGTTTGTCACCGGCAGCACGTTCGGATTGCGCCAGTCTCGCGTGCGAGTGGCGCACAGGCTGACCACATCGGCGGTCGGTGCGGTGGATGCAACTGCGGCGAACCATTGCACCGCGTCAGGCTGCCACCAGTAAATCGGTTCCAGAATCACTTCCATGCGATCTTTCGTGTAGGTCAGCGGGTAGCCGTTGCCGGTATCTTTCTTCGAGAGGTCCGTCGCCCGGTCGCTGTTGCTTAAACGTGCAAGCGCCGGCTTAAACTCCGGCGAGGTGAGCGTGAAAATCCAATTGTTGGGGTGGGGGTCCTTGCTCGGATCCGTGCTATCGCCGTACCAACTCCACCACTCCCATGCCAACTCGTCAGGATCGCTCTCATACTGTTTGTATTGGTACATCGTGTCCGGGCCGATGTCGAAGTGCTCCTCAACATCAATTTCACGCGAGCCGCGCAGCAGTGATACGGTCACGATGTGCGTCCGACCGTTATCGAAGGTGGTCGTTACCCGTGCCGATGCGCGCACCGGGCCGCTTTCCAGCACCTCCGTCTTTGTGCTCACCGGTTTGGCCGTCCCGGTCTCGTAGCGTCCGCCCCCCGTCCATTTGCCGCTCAGTGTGCGTATGCCGAGAATCGGGGACAGCTCTCCGCCGGCGGCATTGCGGTTGTTCAACTTCACCGCCGTATACTGGTTTGCGAGAATGAGCACCCCGTCGCCCCGCTGCAGGGTTACAGCGTTATCCGGCGGTGCAGCCTCATTCAGCTTCGCGGTGAGGACCGTCTTTGCATCCTGCTCCAGGCGGTCAATAACTACCGTCACGCGCGCCGTTTTCACCGAACCGTCGGCATGCCGCTCCGTCACCAGTGCTTGTGCGGGAATTACCGTCCCGTCACGCTGCACGGTAAGGCTGTCGCCCTTCCACTCACCTGGTGTGAAGGCAATCTCCCAGAAGATCGGCTCCTTCGTCCACGTATGGCCGATCGTATCGGTCACCGTCAACGACAACTCCGCCGTAAATCCTGCCACACAGCAGCACAGCAGCATCCCGAGTAGCATCATTTTCATCGCGAGCCCCTTGTCGTCCATTCGTTAAAAGTGTCCGCGCTCCCGCCGCTCTTCGGCAGTTTCGAATTCTTCGCTCATGCGCTTTTCTACTCCGCGGGTGAGCGGCACGCCCAGGTTTGTCAGCAGTGTCATCACGTAGCGGCGCGGACGTTCCGGCTCGTCGAAGTCTGCCAACTGCCAGCGCAGGTTGTCAACGACCAGCGTACCGCTGCCGACCGCATATACCGTCACGGCACCACGTCGGGTAAGCTGAGAGGCGTCGGCGCCGTTCGGAAGACGAATGAGCGCGCTGGCCGGTTCCGGATGCAGTGGTGCCGGCGTCCACGGGGGCAACTTCGCTTTGTCCACGATCCAGAAGAGATAGCTGTGCGTCATGCCGTTCGCCAGCGGGTGCGTATGGCGGAAGGTATCGTATTC
>JAKIYB010000157.1:0-2460 GCA_022708765.1 Armatimonadota bacterium
GTGCTCCACCAGGTCGCGCGGGCCGATATACTCGAGCACGCGCAGGACACGAATGATCTCGGTCATGGGTTGCCTCCTTGGGGCTGGACGATCAGCAGAGCGGCGACGGGAATCCGCGTCGACGTCTCAAAACACGGGTGCGTTGACCTCAGTCGCGGCGTCGCGCAGTTCCTCATGCGGCGGACGGGTGTCGTAAAGCGCGTCAATGACGTGCTCGGCGCCGCCGGCGCGACAGAGCGGGTAGTAGGGGCAGGGCCGCCCGAAGGCAAAGCACTGGGAGGTGTTGCGATAGAACGCCCCGCGCTTCAGGGCATCCTGATACTGCACGGTGAGCTCCCAGAGTTCGGCTTCCAATTCGGCATACTGCTCGGGGGTGAAGAGGATCACTTCCCGGTGGAACATCGCCGGCTCGGCATACTTCGCGCCGAGGCGCGCCTGGAATGCCGCATCCGATTCCGCCTCTTTGCGGGTGGCGCTGGTTTTGCCGGACTTGTTTTTCGCGAGTAACTCGGCCTTGCGCAGCAGGAACTCCGCTTCCGTTTCTCCCTTGCCTTGCTTGAGCTGCGCCTTGCAGAGCACGTTGTAGATCACGCCGGCAATTGGGATGCCGTGAATGATTTCCAGCGCGCGGCTATACAGGCTAATCTGCAGGTCGAGCCACAGCCGTTCCAGGTAGTCGCCGTCGAGGTGCGACGCGGTCTTGTGTTCGAGCAGAAAATACTGGCCGTGCTCCTCGACAATGCCGTCGACTTTGCCCGCTAACCGAAATCGCCGTGACGTGCGACCGGTGGCGGGATTGCGAATCGGCATCTCGAAGGGTGTTTCCAAGGCGACGACGCGGAAGGTCTCCTCGGCATAGCACTGGGCATATCCCTGCATCATGGCGCGGGCCAGATGCCAGCGCTGGCGTTGGTCGTCGTCGGCCGCGCGTCCGGCACACGCCTGGTCGATCCGGGCGAGCATCGCCTCCAGGTCGCGATGCTGATGCCAGTGCTGCAACGCGTCATGCACCAGCGTGCCGAGGTGTTGGGCCTGCGCGCCGCCCCGCGGGACGAGTTCGCGCACGTACCGCCAGTGGCAGGCGCGTCGGCAGTTGCGGAAGGTCTGCCACAGCGTGTACGTGGTGAGAATGAGTGTCGCCATCGAGTCTCCTTTCGGTGAGGTCGTGAAGCGCGGCTGCGGCGCTCCGAGCATCCGCGAAGGATGCGGGTGAAGGTCGGGCGTCCCCAGATAGGCCCGGAGACGGGATAATTTGCGGGTGAGGGTCGCGGGGCTGATGGTGAGCACGCGGCTGATCGTGTCGCGGTCCTCCCCGCGCAACAACAGCTGCACGACGGCGCGCAGGTCGCCCGGCAGGTTGGCAGTGAACTGCTCCCAGGACACACGCGCGTCCACAGCGGCGGTCACCAGGTGGGCGGGGAGCTCCTGGGCGGCGTAGGGACACGGCGTGCCATCGAGGGAAGCCGGCGGCTCGATCAGGTCATCCAGCGTGCACGCGCTGCGGAAGGCCTGTTCGCCCTGCTGCTGGCGGTAGAGCCGATGCGCCGTGACATCCAGCAGGTGGGCATAGTAGGTGCGGGCGCTGGCCTTCCTGGCGTCAAAGCGCGGTTGACCCTGCAGGAGCACCAGGCAAAACTCGGAGCGAATGTCCTCCTCGTCCGCCGCCGCGAAGAGACGGGTCGCCATCAGGCGCGCGGTCCAGTAGGCCATGCGCCCATCCAGGTAGGTATTCAGTTCGGTATCTGCGAACACCATCAATCGGTCCTCCAGTGGGCGGGAGAGTCTCCCGTGTGTGTGACAGACCGATTGTATGGGAGGCGAAAGGGCGTTCGCTGAAAGTCCGGTAGAAGTTCGCTAGAAGTTCGCTAGAAATGCCGGGCCGGGGTGACCAAAGAAAAACCGGGGCTGTCGTCATGACAACCCCGGTCTGGTGTGGAGGGTATACGAGGAGCGTTACGTGGCAAATGTGACCGTCGCCAGGTGTTGGTTAATTCGATAACCATACCCGCGTTTCGCGGTAATCACCTTCTTCGCATCATGCGGATCGATACATCCCGCATCGATCATCTGCTTCCGCAGCGCCAGCACGCGCTGTTGCACGGCCTGTTTGACATCACCCGGTTCCTCATCGGCTTCATAGGCGTGCTCCACGAGATACTGTTCGGATCGGTACGTATCAGGCGAGAGCGCAAACGCCTGCGCGAGCGCATGGAAGATGCGGTATTCGATCTGGCTTGGCGACAATACCCGACCGTTGACCGTGACGCATGCGGCGTCACGATTAAAGTGCAGATGGTATTTCAGCGTCACCCGCGCATCGCGCCCACTACGCGGGGCTGCCGGTGCGACTACCAGATCCTCCACTGTCAGTTGCCACCCCCCGTCCTCGGTGGGGAGCAGGCGTTCTGCCACCGTGACGACCTGCAGGGGCGCCAAATCCGGCAAACGCGCCGGCGTGCG
>JAKIYB010000157.1:2470-8851 GCA_022708765.1 Armatimonadota bacterium
CCCGCCGGCAACGGATCAGGCAACGCCTCCTGCACGGCGTGATCATGCCCCCACCAAAGGCCCCGCGCGAAATAGACCTGAGCCGAGGGCCGGTCGGACGCCCGAATACGCCCGACCTTCCACAGCCGATGCGGCAGCAGCTCTTCCGGTTGGGTCACCGGACGAAGCGCCGCACGCATCCAGGTGAGCCAGGCGCGCCAGTCCGGCGTCCACACCGTAACGCGCTCCCGCAGGTTTTGCGCGGTGAGGACTGCCACCTCGTCATCATCACAGCGGGCGGTCACATACGGTCCCTGCCAGGAGATCGGCTCCTTGATCGGCACCCGGCAACACCGCCCCGAGCAGTAGTTGCACGCCACCAGGCTCGACGGCCGCGGAGTCAGCAATCCGGTCTGCACGAACCGGTCCCGGGTCGCCTCGGGCCACCATTCCCAGGCGTGGTAATCCACCTCGGCATCGTCGTCAATATCAAGGAAGCGCAGGATGGTCTGTGCCTGTGTGAGCGTAGCGTCCATGATCCACCCCCAGATGCGCTAACAGGTGTTGCACTTTGCGATGATTGGGCTGATCGTCGAGATCACAGTAATCCGGCGCTTTGATGCGCGTTGTCACGCTGCCCGCATTGCCGGTGCCGGGAAACTTGAACTGCACGCTGGCGCCGACCAGCCGCGAATCGGTAAAAATGGTATTCGCCCGATTCAACGCCTGGTCCGTCACCTGACGCACGGAGGTGGCGCGACGCGACGTGGCCCGACGCGCTTTCACGGTAATACAGGCATCGCATCCCGGCAGTTCATACATGAACTCGGTGACCTTCACCTGCAGGAGGTCAGGGTATAGCTCCTGCGCCCGCTCCAGCAACGCAGCCTCGGTGTGTTCGGCCAGCACGTCCGGGGCATACAGGTGATACGCGCGGCGGCCATCGTAGTTCGGCATGACCGCGGCAATAAACATCTCGGTGAGCACGTCGATCAGCGGTTTGCCGGCATCCTCCATGTGGATGCTCAGCCGTCCAGACACATGATTGAACCGCCAGAACACGTCGAACGTCGGACGATGAATCCGGTGTTCCGGCGTGCCATCGGCGCGGTACCCCTGCTCGACGTCCGCATAGTCCATCGGATAGGCGCAATAGTACGTGTGCTCCCCGTGGCGATAGCAGCGCACCACGCAGAATTCCCCACGCCCTTCCCGGTTGAAATAGGTTTTTACCGCCTCGGAGAACTGCGTCTGGATCACCTCCGACATCTCCGGCGGCTGCGCCAGCGGCATCAATTCGCGCTCTTGCCATCCGGTCTTCCGGCCAATGACCTTCACGCGCTCGACCGCCTCTTCGAACAGATCCGTGTGGTGCAGCAGCATCCAGAAGACGCGGTCATGCGTGGTGGTGCAGTGGGCGGTGGCCGCAACGACATCGACAGCCTCGCCCTGCTCCGGGTCACGCCCCACCGCGATCAGGTGCTGATAGCCGGCTTTCGAGGCCAGTGCATGCACACCCGCCCAATTGCGATGGACTCGCTCCTTCATCGGTGCGGGCATCGCCAACACGGCGGCAATGACGTCAAGCACATAGGTGTCTTCATCGGCCGCCAGCACACTCGGCGCACGCTCCATGGTCACGTGCTGATTCGTAAAATAGGTGTCTAACAAGGCCGGAGTCACTTTCTGGACGACGGCACCCAACGTAAACGCTCTACGCATACCCAAACATCCTTTCGTATGAAAATAGGACACGGTGGGCAACTCCCCGAACGAGTTACCCACCGTGTGAACGGTGCGACTTATAGTGACAGTGACACGGCATCTGCTGCGACGAGCAAGCCGATGCGTTCCAGACGAATCTGCATCGCCTGATTCGACACCCGAAATTCCCCGGCCATCGCGCGCGCGACTGGATGTGCCGGCAGATAATCTTCTCCCAAGGCCCATTGCCGATTCATCAAGTCCTGCGGGGCCACCGGCAGCGGGTCGGCACTGTTGGTGATGGTTTGCCAACAGGCGTGGACCGGCTCCGCCGGCATCAGCAGACAGGCGGCAAACTGGTTCGCTTGCCATTCGCGCTGCTCATACCGGGTCGCCTTCCGGCACAGGATATGCCCGTTACCCTCGGCGCGGAAGAGCGCTCCCTGCTCTTTCGGCGTGACGTCGAAGCGATGCAAGGCCCAATGGCCCAACTCGTGCGCCAACGTAAATCGAAAGCGCCCTTCACAGGCCGGATTCTGTTCCGGCATCAGCGCGGTGTCGACATAGATGGCGCCTTCGTGAATATTGATGGCGCCCAGAATATCGTCGCAGGCGAAGAGGCGCGCCAGGTTGTCATACACCAGTGTGAGGCCGAGGAGCGACTCGATGATGCCATCCACCGGAATCTCCGGGATGGCAGGCGTCGTAAACCGCTGCTGGTACTGCGTCAGCAACTGTTGGGCCTTCCCCTCGAATTCTTCATACCGGTAATAGCGTGGTTGCTTCATTCCTCGCCCTGCTGTTGATAATAGTCTTCGAGAATGCGCTTGGCGTCTTCCGCCGTCCACCCGCTCGATTTCGCGGTGCGGAGAAAATCAGCCCACGCCGGCTTCTCCACGATAATGCCGGTCACGCCCGGCTCCACCTTCTGCGCCAACGCGAACAGTTCGTCTTTATCTACCTCAAGCAGTTCGGCCATCATCTCGACCACTTCATTTTTGGGGACAAAGGCGCCCCCGTTTTCGAACTGACTGATAAACGCCGGGCTGACGCCCAGCGCCTTGGCAAACTGCCGGACGGTGAAACGCGGGTCCGTCCGCTTCTTCTGCTCGCGCAACTCCCGCACCCGCGCCCCCAGCGCGGGGCTGCACTTAGGCTCTGTCATGGCGTCTCCCTTCGGGTACTGCGATTTCCGACGATAGTCGGGACTGTGATGCTGGTAAGTGAACCCACGACAAGTTAGCGTTCATGTTAAACAACTATAAACACTCCAGCGGGCCTTGTCAATCCCCCGCCAAGCTTGCCCCTGAAAAAAAAATTAGGGTTTTGCATATATAGAGGGATGTAGCGGGGGATCTGCCTCGAGCGAAGTCTCACTGGCACGGCGATGACCGTGCGTCGGCAGCGATCCCCCGCTACCCGAAATGAGGTCACACGCATGGACCTGGACGCCCCGGTGGTACTGGTCGAGATCAATAACACGCGCGTCTCGCGCGATCTCACGGATCGCCTGGTGGCGTTCGTCTATGAAGACCATGAGGCGGCGCTTGACCTGCTGGAACTCACGCTAGCTGATCCGTACCTGCAGTGTCTAGATGTTCCGCTCTTTCAAGAGGGCAACGACATCCGGGTGCGCTTCGGGTATGCCGACAACCTGTCGCCGACGAAGGTCGGGGTGATCAAGGAGATCAGTTACGACTTCCCGGAGACCGGGGTGCCGACGATCACGCTGAAGGCCTATGACAAGGGCTGCAAGCTCGCAGCCGAGCAGGTGCAGCGGGTCTGGCAGCGTCCGGGCGGGATTCGCGCGAGTGATATCGCCACAGCCATCGCCAGCGAGCACGGGTTGACACCGGTGGTCACGGCGACGGTGGATCGCGTTCCGCGGCTGCATCAGAGCAAGCTGTCGGACGCCCAATGGCTGGCGCAACTGGCGAAGACGGCCCGCGCGGTGGACGGCAAAGGCACCACCGGCTTTGTGTTCTATGTCGAGGGGGAGGAACTGCACTTCCACCCGCGCGGGCTGGAGCAGCCGCCGGTGCTGGCGTTGGAGTATTTTACGGATCGCCAGGGCATATTGCGTTCCTTCCGCCCGTCGACACGTACCCGGGGGGACGCGGCCAGCGGGCAGTCGACCACCGCCGTCGGCGTCAATCCGGCCACGAAATCAGCAGCGAGCACCACGGCAGATAATGCCGCCACCCCTGAGCGCCCGGTGCTGGGCCGCAAAACGGTGCAGGGCACCGGCAAAGCATCGGGCCGCGTGGTGATCGATGCCAATACCGGTACGCGGGTGACGGGAGGCCGGTCATGAGCACCAACCGCGGGCAGCGCGCCGGCCATCTGGCACCGACAGCGGGCAATACCCCGCAGCGGCCCGCCGCCGAAGCGGCCTTCGTGCCGGGGGAGTTGAGCCAGGTCACCGCCGACGCGGTCACCATCGGCCTGCCCGCACTACGGGCGAAAACGAATGTAGAGATTCGCGGGGTCGGACGGAAATTCAGCGGCCTCTATCACGTGGAGACCGTCCGGCACCGCATCGATGGGAGCGGCTACAGTTGTGAACTGACCCTCCGTCGCAACGCACTGGGGGATGGCGCCGGGCGAACGGCACCCGACACGCTGGGCAAGCGGAATGCGCAACATGCGCCAACGGCCGCATCTGCCCCGACGTCACCCCCCGCGCGCTCAGCGACGCCGTCCCGGCAGGTCGTCATTGACGCCAACACGGGACAGCGCCGGTAACTCAAAGGAGAAGGCAAGCATGAACATTGCGACCGTGCCACGCAACCTGTACCAGAACTGGCAGTTCGCCATCGAGATCAACGGCTTCGACGTGGCGCTCTTCCAGAAGAGCTCGCTCCCGAAGACGGAGTTCGAAGAAGTGACCTTCGCCCCTGCCGGGTCGCTCTTTGACCAGAAGGTCGCCGGGCGCATGAAGTTCGACGACATCACGCTGGAGAAGGGCATCCTGGCCGACGGCTCGGAGGATGCCGCCCGGCAGTGGCTGCAGCAGGTGGGCGCCGCCACCCTCGGCATCGGGGGCACCCCGGAGATGTACCTGCGCGAACTCGATATCGTGCAGTACGACCGCACCGGGGTGGAAACCCGCCGCTGGCATCTGCATGGCGCCTGGATTAAGGCGCTGGAGTATGACGATCTCGAAGGCGGCAACACGAATAACACCATCGAGAAGCTGACGCTAAGTTATCAGTATTGGTCCTGATCGAAGGAGGCCTGATGTATCCCTATACCTTACCAAGTGGGCGTGCCTGCGTCCTGCGAGAGATGACCGGCGCCGAGGAAGAGTTGCTCACCAAAACCCGCATGCCTGCGGTGCTCGTGGAACTGGCGTTCATCTCGAACAGCCAGGAAGAAGCGTGGCTGAAGGAGCGCACCATGCGCCAGCAGTTCGCGCAAGCTATCGCCGACGCCATCGATGATGTGTGGCGGAAGAAGGGAGCCTGATCATGGAATCTCTGACCCACTTGTTGACCAACTGGGATGCGCTGATCACCCTGCTCGCGGCCGCTATTGCGGTCGTGAAACTCACCGGCTGACGTACTACACCATGTCGCGCGATGAAGAGACCGAGCGCGTCATCGAGCCGTACCACCTCTACCATTATGATGGCCTGTGGTATGTGTATGGGCACTGCCACTTCCGCGATGAGAACCGAGATTTCGCCATCAACCGCATTCGCGCGCTCACCGTGCAGCCGACGACATTTACCCCACCAAGCCAGGATGAGATTCGCCGCCGCCTGGGATTACGTTTCGCCAATATCACCGATGAGCCGGTCACCGTCTCCATCTGGTTTGACAAGGAAGCCGCACGCCGTATCCGTGAGCGCATCTGGCATGCCTCACAGCATATCGAGGTCGCGGACGATGGCTCCTGTGTGCTGACGATGACGGTGACGGGGTTGGATACGGTGACCCGGTGGACGCTCTCACATGGTCCCCACGCGAAACCGCTCTCCCCGAAACGCTTTGTCAATAAGGTGCAAAAGGCGGTCAAAGCGATGGCTATCGCCCACGAGCTACTCACTCCGCCCGAAAAAAGTTAGAAAAAATTTCCACCTCCGACTAAAGTGTCTGATTTAGACACCGTAATAGGTGTAAACTTTGGCATTGTCATCGGCATCCCTGTCTCGCAGCCAAGCCCATGTCCTACGCAGGGAGCGCACGCTGGCCACTGGATGGTCACGCCGCCGCACAGCCCAAGTGACAAAATCCATTTCAGAAAGGTTTTGCTTTAGACATGGCACGACAGTCGTTACGTGAATTCCTGCGGCATGCGCCGAAAGACTTGCTGCGACAGTACCTAAAGGACAAGGGCTTTGGTGAGCAAACGAAATTCCTATTCGGGAACGCCGATCTCCTTGAACAGGACACCGGGACACTCATCACATTGCTGCGTGACGAAGCGCGCGGCGCGACAGAAGGACGTCGTAAAGTGATTCGCGGCATTTACCGGGACTTCAGCCGTATCAATATCCTGGGAGATCGTCACGGGTATGATGTGATGCTGGAGTTTGCCGAGAATCCAGAGCAGGTGAAAGAAGCCTTTGCGACGCTTCGCAGTGACCTCCACCGCGCGTTCTGGTACTTCTTTGCGGAAACAGCGGCATTTGAGACCGCAGCACTTTTTCACCACTCTGATAAGGCTGGGGGGTGGAAGAAACGCCGTAGCGAT
>JAKIYB010000158.1 GCA_022708765.1 Armatimonadota bacterium
CGGACTTCCATGGTATCCGCCCCTACGTGCAGGGAGATGACCTGCGCCGCGTTCACTGGAAAGCCACCGCGCATACCGGCAAGCTGGCTATCAAAGAATATGAGTACCGCCATTCCGGCGCCGTGCAGGTAATTCTCGACCTGCAGGCGGGCATCTACCTGGGTGCGGGCGATTACGCGTCGCTGGAAACGGCCATTACCCTCGCGGCGTCCATCCTCGACCATGTGCTGCAGGCAGGTAACCAGGCCGGCCTGTTCGCTACGGGCGGCAACGTCACCACCCTGCCCCCGGAATCTGGCCAGCGCCAGCGCCACCGCGCGCTGGAAGCGCTGGCGCTGGCGAAGGATGACGGTCCCACCGGCATCGCCAAAGCGCTGACCAGCGGCGAAATCCCTCTCTCGCGCCGCTGTACCACCATCGTCATCACGCCCACCACCGACAAAAGCGTCATCGGCGCGCTGCTGGCGCTGCGCGGCCGTGCCGCCCAGGTGCTGCTGGTGCTGCTCGATGCCCGCACGTATTACGAGGCGGAACAGGAGGCAAACAAACCAACAAATCCGCTGCTCGCTCTCGCCACCGCCCCCATCACCCTCTCCGGTCTTACCGGCGCCAACGGCCTGCGCCGCGGCTTGCCGTCCAGCGAAGCGCATCACGAACTCACGCACGCCGCGGCTGCCGCCGGCATCGAAGTCCTCCCCGTCAGCGCCCAGGCGCCGCTGCACCACGTGCTGCATGCCCTTCGCATGCGGATGTGACCCATGGCGTTCCGCGCGTTTGTTAATCGTTTCTTATTGTAAAACCGTGGACGTATTGCCATGCGAGGGGTAAAGTATGGATAGCGAAGTTTGCTTCGCCCCCGTGGCCTCTTCCTCGGTAAAGGAAGGGGAACGTGCTTCTCTCGATGCTTTGTGAAATTCCCCCTCCCCGCCCAGGGAGGGGGACGGGGGAAGCCAGCCGGACACTCTTCCCCGACTCCTCCAGTGAAGCTCACGCAGCCGTCTCGCGATGCGAAATCACGCGCGGATTGCCCGCATTCGCGCGCAAATGCCGAGTTTGCGCACTTTTTTCACCAATCCTCTTGCATTCTGCTATACTCGCTTGTATAGTAGTATTCAGGGATAGAGCAATCGTCCCCATTTATAACCGAGTTGTCCGCAAAGTTTGGCTCCAGCCTGGATGTTCCTGCCACTGCCAAGAACCCCCCTGCGCCCCCGATCCAAACACCGCAGCAACGAGGACTATCTTCGAGGAGTGTTAGCATGAGCTACACCGACAAAACCATGAGCTGCCGCGACTGCGGCAAAGAGTTCGTCTTCACGGCGGGCGAGCAGGAATTTCACGCGCAGAAGGGCTTCACGAATGCTCCGGCGCGCTGTCCTGAATGTCGTGCCGCGCGCAAAGCCGCCGGCGGCTTCGGCGATCGCCGCGCGAGCAGCGGCCCGCGCGAGATGCACGTCGCCATCTGCTCCGAGTGTGGCCGGGAAGCTCGCGTGCCTTTCGTGCCGCGCGGCGACAAGCCGGTCTACTGCTCGGACTGCTTCCAGGCCCAGCGCGGGGGCAGCCGCTACTAATTCGACGCGCCAACGTACCCGAACGGGCTCGCGCGGCCACCCGCGCGAGCCCGTTCACGCGTCCGAGAGCCTTACATGAAGAAGAAACCCATCCCGCCGAAAGATGCCGCCGATACCCGCCTGGGCGATTTGCTGGCCGCGCGCGGGTATGCAACAATCCCGGAGTCGTCCGTGCCGCCCGCGGACGAGAGCACCCTCGCCGGGCAAGGAAAACTGGTGCTGCGCCGCGAACGCAAAGGTCGCGGTGGAAAAACCGTCACCCTGCTGACTGGCCTGGCGCTGCCCCCCGCGCGTATGGAAGCGCTGGCACGAGCCCTGCGCAAGGCACTCGGCTGCGGTTCCAGCGTGGAAGGCACGATGATTGTCCTGCAGGGCGATATTGCCCCCCGCGCCGAGGAGTGGCTGCGCGCGCGCGGCGCGAAGCAGGTGGTGCGGGGAAACTGACGTCCGCTACTTTGTCTCCAGCGGCATCGGCACGCAGACGTTATCCGCCGAATTCGCCTCTCGCCCGCAGTTGAAGCACACAACCGTCGGTTTATCCGTCACGCAGGCAATCTCCTCTGCGAGCCCTTTGCTGTGCAGCACACACAGGTGGCCCTGGTGTTTGCCATCGCATTTGCATGTCTGATCCGCGCTCATGATTCTCTCCTCACTATATCGAGTGGTTCTCGATGAACCATACCTATTCATTCGCCATACCCGCGACGGGAACCTTGCATATGGGGAAAAATGTCTGTGAGCGCCGCCGGACTATGCGAAACCCGGCCATAACCCGGTTGACAGCATGCGGCTTGGCTCACTATACTTCGGCCATGGAACTATTCCCCACCCGAAGCATTCCCGGCCTCCCCGTAGCCGAATGCGCGGCGCTGGTTGTCGCCGCCGTGCCGGCGGTGATGCAAGCGCTCCGGAGAGAGATGCGCGCCAGTCGTCCGGCGGAGTTGTCGCTGTCGCAATTTCGCGCGCTCATCTACCTCCGCTTCCACGCCGGCGCTTCCGTCTCCGATGTTGCCGAGCACCTCGGCCTGGCGCTGTCGTCCACGTCGCAGCTCATTGACGCGCTGGTGAAGGAGGGATACATCACTCGCGAGACCGCCAAAGGCGATCGCCGCCGCGCGACGCTGGCGCTAACCTCCCACGGCGCCACTATGCTGGACGCGATCCGCGCGCGCGCCCAGGCGCGCATGGAGGAGCGGCTTGCGGTGCTGACCGCCGATGAACGACAGGCCGTCGGCATAGCCATGCAGGCGCTGCAGCGGGTC
The DNA here is from genome assembly GCA_022708765.1 of Armatimonadota bacterium. Classification (GTDB taxonomy): domain Bacteria; phylum Armatimonadota; class Hebobacteria; order CAIYQO01; family CAIYQO01; genus JAKIYB01. The sequence continues at coordinate 2,834 of JAKIYB010000158.1, forward strand.
TTTGGCGCCCACGCGGCAGGTTCCATACCTGGCGGCGATACCGATCCCATCGCATGCAACCGGTAACGGACCGCGCGCGTTATCTATCTCGGACACCCCGTGACGAATCGTTGAGGAGCACTCGATGAAGAAATGGCTGATGGTACTCGTTCCCCTGATTATCTTAGGAACGTTGATTGGCTGGCGCTTACGCGAAAAACGCGCGGCGGAGACCGAGGAGGCCGGGCCGCGCATGCGCGGCGGGCCGGCCTCGGTCGAGATGACGCTGCCGTCGCGCCGCGACGTGATGAAGACATACCAGGCTACCGGCAGCATCGAATCCATCCGGGAGGTAAAACTCTCACCGAAGATCAGCGGGCGCATTGAATACCTGGCCGTACGCGAAGGCGACCGTGTCACGCCCGGGCAGGTGCTGGCGAGGCTGGACCAATCCGAAGTGCTGGCACAGGTCCGGCAGCAGCAGGCCAACCTGGCGGAAGCGAAAGCCCGATTAGCGCAAGCCCAGTTGAACCAGTTCCCGGTGGACGCGGCGGTGCGGACGCAGATTCGCCAGCAGGAAGCCGCGCTGGCCAGCGCCGAAGATGAGTTGCGCCAGGCACAGCACACCCGTGTCGCGCAGCTCGATGCCATCGCCGCCAGCCTTGATGACGCGAAAGGGAAAGTGGAAAACGCCGCCGCCACGCTCGCCAGCGCGGAGGCGGACCTGCGCCAGGCGGAGACGACGCGCATCGCGCAGCTTGAAGCCAGTAAGGCCGACGTCGAGAACGCGCGGACGAGAATCGAGACGGCGGTCGCCGCGGTGGCGAATGCCGCCGCACAGGTGAAGAGCGCGCAGGCCAACCTGGAGAACGCCACCGCGAAGTACGAGCGCATCCACGCGCTGTACCTGAAGGGCTACGTCGCCGCGCAGGACGTGGATGACGCGAAGACGGCGGTGCGCGTGCAGCAGTCCGGCGTGGAAACCGCGAAAGGGCAGCAGCAATCCGCCACCGCCGCGCTGGCTTCCGCGCAGGCGCAAATGCGCGCCACCGAGCAGCAGGCGACGATCACTCGCGCGAAGGTAGATGCGGACATCGAGTCCGCCCGCGCGCGCGTGACGCAAATGAAGGCCGCCGTAGAATCGGCGAAGGCACAGCAGCGTTCAGCCGAACAGCAGGCGAAAATAACCAGGGTAAAGGCGGATGGCGATGTGACGTCAGCGCAGACTCGCGTGACGCAGGCAAAAGCCGCGCTGGAATATGCGCGCGCGAACGCGAAATCCTCGCCGGCCTTTGAACAGAATCTGGAAGCATTGCGCGCGGGCATCGCCGCCGAGCAGGCGTCGCTGGACAGCATCCGGGTGAAGCTGCTGGATACCGAAATCCGTTCGCCGTTGAGCGGCGTGGTGAGTGCGCGCGCACAGGAGGTAGGCGGCTTGTCCTCGCCAGGACAGGCAATCCTTACCGTGCAGGCGACGAACAGCATCTGGGTCACTATCGCCGCGCCGGCGGATGTCTGTCGCCGGCTCCACCTTAACCAGCCGGCACAGGTGGAGTTTGACGAGCTTGACCTGCGCGTCAGCGGGCGCATCGCGCAGATCAATCCCGCCGCTGATCCACAGAGCCGCCAGTATACCGTGCGCGTGATCCTCGACAACCGCGATGGCTTGTATACGCCCGGCATGTTCGCCCGCGTCACGCTGGTCACGGAAGAGGTAAAGCAGGCACTGGCGGTACCGAATGAAGCGATACGCCTGAACGGCGACAGCAGCGCGTTCGTCTACGCCGTCGGCACGGATAACACCGTGCGACAGCGCCCGGTCACCCTCGGCATCAGCGACGGCAACTGGACCGCCATCCAGAGCGGTCTGCAGTCGGGCGAACGCGTGGTGACGATGAGCGCCACGCGGCTGAGTGACGGTCAGCAGGTGCGCGAGGCCGGCGCCGGCCGGTCGGGACGCCCCGATGGCCAGGGACGACCGGGCGGCGGCGCCGAGGGGCGGCCGGACGGTAACCAGGCCCGGCCTGATCGGTCGGGACACGAGGCAGGAAGCGGCCAGGCGCCGCGCGGTCCCCGGCGTGGTCAGTAATGGTCATCGAGAGGAAAACATCCATGAACATCGCGCATTTTTCCGTTAACCGGCCGGTGGCCGTCACCATGCTGATCATCGCGCTCGTGCTACTGGGCGCCATCTGCTTTACGCGCCTGCCGGTTGACCTGCTGCCGAAGATCACGCTGCCGACGATCAACGTCTCCACGCAGTGGCCAAACGTGGCGCCGGAAGAAATCGAGGCGCAGATCACCCGGCCTATCGAGCAGGCGCTGTCCTCCGCGCCCGGTCTGTATCAAATTACTTCCTCCACCAGCATGGGCAGTTCCAGCGTGCGGGTGCAGTTTAACTGGGGTGTGGACCTGGGACAGGCGTCCATTGACATCATGCAGCGCCTGGAGCGCGTGAAGCGTCGCTTCCCCAACGACCCCACGCTGCAGGCGCCCTCCGTGCTGCGCTTCGACCCCAATCAAATGCCGATTCTCTCCCTTGCCTTCTCCGGCGAGCGCGATGTGGTGAAGTTGCGCATGCTGCTGGAAAACCAGATCGCCCCCATGCTGGAGTCAGCCGATGGCGTGGCCTCCATCAATATTAACGGCGGGCAGCCGCGCGCCATCCTGCTCAACGTAGACCCGGTGCGCTTGCGCGCGCATCACGTGACGCTGGGGGATATCACCCGCCGGTTGAGCCAGGAGAATATCAACGTCCCCGCGGGCATCGCCCGGCAGAGCGAGACGGAATATACCATTCGCAGCCTGGGCTGGCTCACCAGTCTCGACGAAATCAAGGGCCTGCCCCTTTCTTCGACGGGGGGACGCACCGTCACCATCGGCGCTGTGGCGGACATCCAGGACTCTTATCAGGAACCGCGCGAATACGTCCGCCTGAACGGCGAACCGGCGGTCGGGGTGAGCATCTCCAAGCAGAGCGATGCCAATACCATTACCACCGCGAAAGCGGTGAAAGAACGCCTGGAACGCGTCACGCAGATGTACCCGCATCTAAGATACAGCGTCACCTTCGATCAGTCCGTCTACGTGCAGAATTCCGTCCATCACCTGATGACGCATGCCGTCATCGGCGGCGTGCTGGCGGTGCTGGTGCTGCTCTTCTTCCTGCGCAACATTCAGAGCACGCTGGTGGTGTCGCTGTCTATCCCCGTTTCGATCATCTCCACCTTCTCGCTGCTCTACCTGTGCGGCTTTACCCTCAACACCATGTCGTTGAGCGGATTGGCGCTGGCGACAGGATTGATCGTGGATGATGCCGTGGTGGTGATGGAGAATATCTTCCGACACCTGGAGCGTGACAAGCGCACTATTCGCGATGCCGCCATCACCGGCACGCAGGAGATTCTCTCCGCGGTCATCGCCTCCACCTGGACGGTCATGGTCGTCTTTCTGCCGCTGCTGCTTATCAAGGGACAGGCAGGGCAGATGTTCTCGCAGTTCGCGCTGGTGGTTATCTTCTCACTGGCCGTGTCGCTGTTGGTCGCCACCACTATCGTGCCCATGCTCTCCACGCGCCTCATTTCCGGCACCGCGCACGCCGAGATGCTGGAAACCTGGCGCGAACACCCCACCCTGCTCATGCGCCTCTTTCTGCGCTGCGGCGCCTGGTTCTCCACGCTGGACGACAGTTATCGCAACGGCCTGCGCTGGGCGCTGCGTTTCCGCTGGGTGACGGTCATCGGCGCGCTGCTCATTACCCTTTCTTCACTGCTGCTGCTGAAATACGTGGGTACTGAGATGATGCCGCCGACGGATTCCGGCAATCTCTCGGTAAGCGTGCGCCTGCCACCCGGCACCGCGCTGGCGAAAACCGACCGCGTGATGCGCCAGGTCGAGGAGATCGTGCAGCGCAATCCGAACGTCGCGTCGGCGTTCGCCTCCATTGGCGGCGGGCGCGGCGGCGGGTTCGGCGGCGGCAATGCCAGTCAGGGCTCCATCTCGGTTCGCCTGAAAGACGGGCATCGTGAGTCGTCCGAGGAGTTGGTCGAAGAGATTCGCCGCGAACTGGGTCGCATTCCCGGTGTGCGCCCGCGCGTGTCGTCTATGGACATCGTCAGCCGGTTGATGAGCGGCGGTAACGACAACATCCAGATCGTCATTTTCGGCAACGATCTCCCCACCCTTTCCACCCTCTCGCGCCAGGTGATGGGCGCCATCCGCGAGGTGCCGGGGCTGGAAAACATGGATGTGAATTGGCAGGAATCCATGCCGGAACTCCAATGGACGATTGACCGGCAGAAAGCCGCGCAGCTCGGCGTGTCGTTCCGGGACATCTCCGATGCATTGAGCGTTTCCACTAACGGCGCCATTGCGACCTACTTCCAGGAGGGCGGTTACCAGTATCCCATCGTCGTGCAGTTGCCGGAGGCGGAGCGCAAAACGGTAGAGGCGATGGCCAACCTGGTCATCACCCCCAGCGGCAACGGCGGCGACCGTGCCGTAACTTTGCGCCAGGTGGCGCGCCACCACTTCGCCGTCGGTCCTAACCAGATCACGCGACAGGATCGGCAGCGGTACATCGCGGTGACCGGCATCCCCGGTGATCGCCCCGTCGGTGATATCCAGCGGGACATTGAGCGCGCGCTGGCCGACATGCGCTTTCCCAGTGGATATTACTGGGCGTGGGGCACCAGTCAGCAGCAGCAGAAAGAAGAGTTCGCCGGCATGGGCGTGGCGGTCTTTCTCGCCATCGCCATTATCTACATGCTGTTGGCCGCGCAGTTTGAATCGCTGCGCCACCCCTTCGCCATCATGCTTTCCGTGCCGCTGGCGGTCACCGGTGTCATTCTGGCGCTCTTCCTCACCGACCGCTCATTCGGCCTGACGGCGATGATCGGCATGCTCATGCTGGTGGGTATCGTGGTGAAGAATGGCATCCTGCTGGTGGATTACACCAACACGCTGCGCCGGCGCGGCATCGCCCGCGACGAAGCGATCCTCACCGCATCCCCCACCCGCTTGCGCCCGATCCTGATGACCGCCTTCGCCACCATCTTCGGCATGCTGCCCATCGCGCTGGGCCTTGGGCACGGCTCGGAGATTCACACCCCGATGGCCACCACGGTCATCGGTGGCCTGCTCACCTCCACGCTACTCACCCTCTTCGTGGTGCCGGTAGCCTATACGTTCCTCGACGAGCTGGCCGCGCGCCGTGGGCATACCGGGTCGGAAGCATCCGGTGATGGTATCGAGCCTGAGGCCACTGATAAACCGGGTACGCCGCTGGTCTCGTAAGCATTGTGCCGCTGCCAATAAGGAGTCTTTACCGATGCTGCGTTTGTTGACATTGATGATACTGTTGATCACCGCGATTCTCCATGCCGAGCCCACGCCGCCGCTGATGCCGGTGATTACGGAAACGCCGCTCCCCCCGCCGGTAACGCTGCCGGGGCCGGAAGCGACGAATGACACTCCGGCGGAGCCGCTCACCGCGACTGAAGCCGCGCGCCTGGCGCTGCGGCGACAGCCGTCGCTCACCGTGGCGCAGATGAACGTCGCCGCCGCGCAGGGACGCCTGCGGCAGGCGCGGGCTGATCTATACCCGAGCGTCACCCTCACCACCGGTTATTCCGACCCCCTGGTCTCCTCCTCAAGCAACGCGGCAAGCGAGTTCTCGGCGGGCGCCAACGTGCGACAGTTGCTCTTCGACGATCAACGCGCGCGCAGCCTCGCCCGGCAGGCGGGCGCGCAGGAAGAGTCAGCGCGCGCCGGTTTCACGCGGGCGCGGGCGGACCTGGTGCTGCAAGTGAAACAAGCCTTTTACGCCTACGCGCAGCAACAGCGTCAGGTGGCCGTGCAGGAAGCGAATCTGCGCAACCGCCGCGAGCACCTTGCGCTGGCAAAAGCGCGCGTGCAGGCGGGCGTTGGCCTGCCGATTGACGTCGTGCGCGCGGAAACGGCGGTGGCGGAAGCCGTGCTGGGATTGAACCTGGCGCAGACGAACGCCGCGGTGGCGCGCGTGTCGCTGGCACAGCTT
>JAKIYB010000159.1:0-3724 GCA_022708765.1 Armatimonadota bacterium
CTGCCCCGTCGTCCACATCAATCGTGCCCGTGACGTGCAGCGCCAGTCGAAGCACATCGTCGTTCACGCAGGTGAAGCGCAAGACAACCGACTGCCACCGCGCAACATCCATCTTTACCGTGGTAAGCTGAACAGTCGGCAGGTTTTTCCCCGTCGCGTGAGCATACCGATACAGATTCACGCCCAGCACGCCTTTCCCGCGCGCTTGCAGCGTAATGAGCAGATCCTGCCGATAATCCGCGGGCTGGTTGAGCCGCGCGTGGATCCAGCCGGTGGGAAACGCCCATCCTCGGAGCTGCTGCGCCGTGGATGGCGCCGTTGCATCTTCGAGATCACCATTCTCCAGTAATCCGACGCGGCCGAGTATAACCGGGCGGAACACCCCCCGTGAGCGCAGCGCGCCGTCATTCCAGTCACTGGTCATGCGGGTGCCATCGCGCAGGCGGCGATGGCGAAGGATGGATATCTTCCAGCATTCACCCTCGCGCATCGTCTGATCCAACCCTTTAACCGGCAGGCGAAGCTCAGCAACCCAGCGGTCACCGAGTACGCGCGTCTTCACCATAACACCTGTCTCGAAAGCCGTATCCTCTCCATGGGGCGTGAGCAGTGCGTCAGATATCGCGCCGGCCGAATTGATACGTATATGCGCGCAACGACCCTCATGACCCGGCGCGACGAGGAAGAGCTCGATGTGATTATCCTCCAACTGGGCGCCATCCCGTCCTCTACCCTTCACCCACATCTGCCCTGGTGTGGGTTCCATGGCTTCGATGGCGAGATACAGATGCTCCGAGTCGTGCAGCAAGCGCACATACGTCCGGGGCTCCGCGGCGGCACAGGTATCCGTTTCCACAAAGTTTGTCACGTATTCCGCCTGCTGCCACGCCAACTCGTCCACGCTGCCGTCTATCGCGATCTCATCCGTGCGCGCCAGGCAGTGCAGCACCGAGGAACGCCGAGCGGCATACTCTTGATACAGCGCCTGCCAGCAGAGCTGAAAATACTCCCGGTCGCGCCGAATGCGCGCCAGACGCACGGCATCGTCTTTCGCCAGCGTCTCCGCGCGCGCCAGCAATGCCAGCAGTCGGCCCTCGACGCCCGGCTTTTCCAGGCATCGCCCCAGCTCATACGCCGGTGTTTCGTAACAGATATGTCCGGGGGTTCGGCCATACATCGCCGTCAACTCATCACGATACGTTTTCATTGCCGGCCAGGCTTTGCCGTAATACTTACCACCCATGTCCTCCGTCAGCGCCACCTCATCAGCGGTCACGTCCCAGGCAAGCTGCGCGGCTAGGTAGCGCATCTGCCACGTCGCCGGCCACGCCTCCTTCACCCCACGCCGATTCCATGTTGGCCCGAAGATTCCGTCCGGCGGCGGTGTAATCATCTTGAATCCCGCCAGTCCGAGGGCATGGTAGTACCGGATATCCGCGCAAAATGACCGTTCGACCGGCAGATACGGCGGCTCTCCCTTGAAACACTCATCGTACTCACGCGTGGTTACCGTGTTCGGCAGTTTCTTCCAGGCCATCAGTATTGCCCGCATGCGCGCGTTGGGCGCGCAGGACGGGTCGGTGAGGGCGTGGCGGTAACACCGGTAATGCACGCAAACTTCGATGGACAGCCGTGGGTCAGGTGTGACGCCCGTTGGCGGGTACTGGTAGTTCTGATAAGCCCACGCCCGGAGAGCGGCGTCCGGCTGCCGTGCATAGACGCCGCGGGCAAGCTGATTGATCAGCGTGAAATAGCGCGTACCGATACGTCCGTCACGTTGCTCATCAGGCGGATCGAGGCGCGTACAGTCAGAACACTGGCACCAGCGGGTGTCATCGTTGTTGCCGATGAGGGACGCCCCCCCGGGGGTCAGCTTCCGCAGCAAATTCTCCGTCATGATGCGCGCGACATCGGGATTCGACGTGCAGGGCTGCGGCCAACCCGGCACACCCGCCTCATGCTGCCGCCGGCGTTTCCCATCAATTAACGGAAAATATTCCGGATGCACGTCAAATAATTCGTCGCTAAGCAGTTCCGCAAAGACGTGTCCGCCGTCCTGGATCACCGCCCCGCGCTTCTCCAACTCCTCCCGGTAAAGCTGGTAGACCTTGCTCCCGACGGTAATCGTCATGCCGTTGCGCACCAGCCAGTCCCAGGTGTCGAGGGTTTTCGAGTTCCAGTTGCAGCAGACGAAACCCGTGGTGCGATAGCGGAAGGATGGATTGGAGACAGTAAGTTGATCGGCAATCGTGAGCGTGGTTGTCTGTGGGCAATACTCGAACTCCGCGCCCGGCGCGAACCAGCGCAAGCCGGCGGTGGTCTTCAACAGGTGATACACACCGTAAAGCACGCCGATGGGCTGTCGGCCAAGGATGCGCGCGCCATCGTCACCCACCGCCAGCAGGAAGCCTTGCGGTGCCACCAATGCCGCGCGAGCCGTTATCGCTGCCGATAGCGGAATGCGGCTGTCCAGCGTGCCGAGATAGATGGGGAAAGCATCGGATTGAGGGGTGGTCTGGATGGTCACGCGCGCCCCACTAACCTGCCCCAGATAGCGCGCCAGTTCATCCGCCGCATGGCGCTCAACCGGACCGGCCTCCTCCGCCAGCACGATGCCGCATCGCGCGACGGCGTCTTTGGCCAGGACGCGCGGTGCCGCCTGAACGCACGATGCCACGCACAGCGCGCATGAGACAGCAACCAGCAGTAATATTCGCGGATTTTCCAACATGGCCCGTTCATTCCGGGCTGGCGCATGTCGTCCTGATTGGCGTCAGCCCTGTCCGCTATCTTTTCCGAATAACCGCTTGATGAATCCCCCCATCCCGCGTTGCTGCGGCAGGTGACTGGCGGCGAGTTCCACTTCCAGTTGGAACGTTTCGGGGATTTCTGGCGAATATTTCGCCAGCGCTTGCAGCGCGCGAATTTCCTCCGGCGGTCGTTGGGCAACGAAGGGGATGAGGCGATCCAGCAGATCAGCTTCGCCGTTTTCAACGAGCGCCTGCGCTAGCATGGCCAGGTCCACGTATTCCATGCGATCGCCCGCGAGCAGGCTGTCCACCAGCAGGCGCCCCTTGCTGGGGAGGATGAGCCGCGCGATATCCACGCCCGACGCGGCCAGCGCATATTTCAGGAACACTCGGAAGTGATCATCGGGCAGGCGCGCAAGCAGTGCCCGCGCTTCTTCCGGCGTACCCGTCCAATAAATGTGCCAGATACGCAGGCCTACATGGTCCACCTTCGTCAACAAGGTACCAAGCGCCGTCAGTTCGTTCGGGGCGGGTCGCGCGAAGCCTTTCGCGGCAAAATTTTGATACAGCGCCTCCAGGAGCGGCGGCAGTTCCAGCGGCTCGAGCAACAATGTCAGCAATTCATTCGGCTCGCGCTTCTGGAGGGTGGGCAATAAGCGGTCAGCCAGCGCGCCTCCCACCGTCTGGGCAAGGCGGCGGCGCAACGCTTCTTTGACCTGCGTCGCGGAGGTAGCGAAGACGCTTCCCAGCACGGGCGCGGCGATTGTCCGCAGCGCGGCGGGTTCCACCAATTTGCCATCCAACCATCCGCATAGGCGCCAGGCTTCATCGCGCGCCCCGGCAATCATCTCCAGTGCCTTATGATCAAGGGCGGCGGCTACCCAGCGTTCGTAACAGGAGGCAGGTTCGGGGAGTTCGGGATCATCCACCGTGCGCGCCGCGCAGGCGACTTCCAGGTAATTCGGATTGGCGGG
>JAKIYB010000159.1:3805-8785 GCA_022708765.1 Armatimonadota bacterium
CGCTCGGCATGCAGGCCGGTCATCACGAGCCGCCGCAGCGCTTCGCGGCTCCAGTCGGCAAGCGGCGCCTCGCTCGCGTCCGCGTCGGGCAGCGTCAGTATGAGTGGGGCGATACCGCCGGAAGCGATATCGCCCTGCGCCAGCGCGTCTTCGACGGTGGTGAGGAACGGCGCGTGTTCCAGTATGGCCAGCGGGTCGCCGCCGCACCGGGCGAACTCCTCCGGCGGAAAGATCAGGCAGTGCGCGAGGTAGCGGCCACCGCGTCCCGCGCTGTCCGGTTCCGGCAGCGGCACCGCCTGCCCGACCACAGCATGCCCGGCTTGCGTCACGAAGAAAAGCTGCTTCACCGGCGCGGTCTCGGAAGGATAATAGAGTACCCGCGCTTCAATCTCCTCCACCTCCCGCTCCGACAGCATGCCCGGGGTGACGAAGAGCGTCTGAAAACCCCCGCGCTTTTTCGGCGACTGCTCCTGCTCCACATTGGCATAGATATGCTGATACGCCTGTAGTTCCATGATGCTCACTCCTCGCAGATCACCCTGCCGAACATGCTGCGCAGCACGTTTACCGTGCTCTCGGACAGCGCCGCGTGATTCCATACCTGACAGAGCAGTTGGCGATATCGCCGTACGCGCTCGTCGTCCAGGTCGTTGCCCACCCGCATGCAGAAGCGCTCAACTTCGTAATCGGTGGCGCGCAGAATCTCCACAGCGTCGAAATCGAACAGGTCCTCCCGAGCTAGCGCGTGTATGCGCGCGGTAGTTCCATCCATCCGATAAGGCTCGCGCAGGGTGTGATCCAGCACCGCCACCACTAGATTCACGTCGCTGAGAGCGTAGGCGCTCTTGCCGCACTGGCGACAAACCAGATAGGGCGCCTGTCCCATCCCCCGCACCTCCGCGCGCTTCCAGATAAAGCGCGCCAGGCACGCCTCACAGTAGAACGAATGCGCGCACGGCTCCAGCACCTCTTTCATCTCCAGCAGCGTGTCGAAGGCCAGTTCACGCGATTCGGGAGTATTATCATACACCATGGACATCAGGATATCCGTCGCCTGCACGGCCTTCAGCATGCGCAGCGCCCGGCAAGCCGCCGTTCGCACCGGCTGGTGTGTATCTTTCACGCACGCCAGCAGGTCGGCTACGGCGCGTTGATCGCCAAACTGCCCCAGCGCTTCGCAGGCGGCGGTGCGCACCTGTTCGTTGTCATCGCCCAACCGCGCCAGCAATCCGGGGAAGGCCCGCGCGTCCCGCAACATGCCGAGTATCTGGCAAGCCGCCAGCCGGGCAGACACCTCCGGCGCGTCCAGGTAGCGCAGCAGCGGTTCCGCGGCCAGCGGTCCCAGCGCTGTCAGCGCCGCCAGCGCCGACTGCCGGATACGCCAGTCGGCATCGTCGAGCTTCGCCACCAGCAGCGGCACCGCGCCGGGGTGATTCACCTCGCGCAGCACCTGCAACACCATGCGGCGCACCTCCGCTTCCGGCCGACCGAGTAGCGCAATCACGGCGTCCAGACAAGCGGGACCGATACATCCCAGCGTGGCGCAGGCCGCCAACCGCACGCGCGCATTTGCATCATCCAGGTGCGATGCGAGTAGTGGAATAAGCCAGCCGGCATCAGTGCGCGCCCGTTCCGCCAGCGCCTCCAACGCCATGGGGTCACCCTGCAGCGCCTGCAGCACGGTACGCCCCAGCGCCCCCTCTCCTACGCCCTCCAGCGCCATGGAAGCTGCCTGGCGCACCTGCGCGTCATCGTCGCCAAGCAGCGCCAGTAGCGCCCCTTTCGCGCGCGGGTCACGCAACGTACCCAATGCCCGGCAGGCAGCAATGCGCACCGCTGTGCGGGGGTGTCGCAATTGCTCGAGCAGCGCGGGCACCGCTTGCGGGTCCCCCTGCCGCGCCAGTCCCACGCATGCTGCCTGGCGCACCAGGATATTCTCATCCGCCAGTCGTGCCAGCAGCGCGTCCACCGCCCGCGCGTCTCGCACAAATCCCAGCGCCTGGCAGACCGACTGCCGCATCTCTGGCGATTCGTGCGCGGTGCTTGCAAGGAGCGGTTCCACCGCCGGCGCGCCCATGCGTCCCAGCGCCGTCCAGACTGCCTCGCGCACGTGAGCATTCTCATCGAGCAGCAGGCTAAGCAGCGCAGGCAGCGCTGCCGGATCAGATGATGCACCCAGCCGCGCGCATGCTTCCGCTCGAACCTGCCAGTTCTCGCTCGTAATTGCTCCCAGATTATGCGATATACTCATGCGCTTCTCATCGTTATCGTCATCGCCCGGCAATCATCCTCACCATCTACCCCTCGTCCCCAACTACAAACCCCTGACTCGATACATAGACCACCGTGCCGAACACGTGATCCAGCACTCGCAGCGCGTTCTCCGAGATGCCGGTTCCCGCGCGCACGGTGACTGGCAGCGCGCGGTAGCGCGGCGCGCGCACGGGGTCGGTATCGTTACCGGCACGCATACAGAACTGCTCGATGGTGTAATCCGATGCCTGTCCCACTTCCACGCGGTCAAAATCGAACAACGCGTCATAATGCCGCACATTCACCCGCGCCATGCCGCGCGTCACCAGCACGGCGTCCGCCATGTCGTCATCCAGCACGGCGACGATTTCGTTGATACCCAATGTCAGCGCATCCGCCCGCCGGCAGACGCGGCAGGTGAGCACCTCCGCGCGGACGGCGGTTCCCTGGGTGATCGTGCGCTGCTCCACACGAGCCATGCAGGCAGTGCAGCACAGCGTGCGCGCATACGGCTTCAGCGCCCGCGTGAGCAGCGTCACTGTCGGATACACCCAGTCAGTGTCACCGGCCTGCGATCCCGATGAGTACGCAAGTTCAGTCAGTGGGCCCAACATGCGCAGGTCTCCACGTTCCGCCAGGTGCGCCAGCGACTGACGGGCAGCGCGTTTTTCCAGCATTACATCGCGCAGCGCGCGTCCAAGCATCGGCTCGCCCAGCACGCGTATCGCGTCACAGGCCGCCAGGCGCACCTGCAGGTCCGCCTCACCCATGCAGCGCAGGAGCGCGGGCAATGCATGTGCATCGCCCTGTGTTCCCAACCCGCGGCAGGCCAGTTCGCGGATATCCGCCCGGTCGCCGTCCAGCCGTGCGAGCAGCGCGTCCACCGCCGCCGGCGCGCGCAGCGTGGTAAACGCCGTGCAGGCTGCCTTCCGCACCTCCGCCGCTTCGTCCTCCAGCAGCGCCAGCACCGACGCCGTCGCGCCCAGTGCGGCCAGCACCGCGCACGCTCGCGCGCGTAGCGAGGGGTACTCGCTCTCCAGCCAGCGGCGGGCGATGCGCAGCAGGCGCGCCTCGGTGGCCATCTCCTGCGCCACCTCGCCCGGCGCGGCATTACCCAGCAGGCGCCGCACGCCGGCAACCAGTTCACCTTCGCCCAATGTCTCCAGCGCGGCGCAAGCGGCCGTCAGCGTGTCGCCGGTCATCGTCTCCACCAGTTCCAGCAGCGGCTCCACCGCCCGCGGGTCGCCTAACCGGCCCAACGCCCGGCAGGCCGCGCAGCGCACCTCCAGCGCACCGTCCTTCAGCCGCGCGATGAGTAGTTCAACCGCCCGCACATCTCCGAACTCCCCCAGCACCTCGCAGGCCGCCCAGCGTACCGCTGGCGCCAGATCGTCCAGCAGTGCCAGCAGCAGCGGCGCCACCAGCGGATTGCCCAGACGCGCCAATGCCCGACAGGCCTCGGCGCGGACATCCGGCATCGCATCGCGCAGGATGTCGCACAGCGGCTGCAGTGCCCGCGCGTCACCGATCTCCCCCAACGCCTGACAAGCCTGCCGCCGCGTCACGGCATCAGCATCCCGCAGCAGCGCGATGAGCGCGGGCAACGCCCGTGGCTCGCGCAGCCGGCCCAGTGCGGATATCGCCGCCTCGCGAACCGGCGCCGTATCATCGGAGGCCCAGGCGATGAGCGTCGGTACGTCTTCCTCATCGCCCATCCGCCCCAGCCCCACACAGGCCAGCGCGCGCAGGCGATGCGATGACGCCGTCGCCCAGCGCCGCAGCAGCGGGATGATGCTCGCGCGCTCTTCCCCGGTAAGCGTCACCCCCTCCAGCGGGCTGCCGCTGTCGAGCAATTCCACTATCTCGCCCGCGTTCATCAAACGCAGCGCCTCCGCGGACGCCCGCCGCACCGTCGGATCAATATCCGCCAGCCGCTCCAGCAGCGCTTCGCGCGCGTACCGGCCGCCGATTTCAGCCAGCGCCAGGCACGCCGCGCGCCGCACCGCCGCGTCTTCATCATCCAGCCGGGCGATAAGCGCCTCCAGCGCCGCCGTCGCGCGCAACTCACCCAGCCGTCGGCACGCTCGCGCGCGCGCCTGCCAGTCGGCATGCGTCACCTGCGCCAGCCACCAGTGCGTCATCAGGTCCGCGATGATGCCCATCCCAGCTTCCTCTTCGCCGTTGGCCGCTGACTTCCTCGACATCCCCGCCGCTCACACCCGTGCTCATACTCGAAGCAATCCGCTTCCGCCTGACGCCAATCAATTCGACAACTTTTGCACCGTTCCGAAGATATGCTCCAGCACCCGCAGCGAATTCTCCGACAGCGCGCAGGCCACCGTCACCGGAATGTCCCGGCGGCGTTTCGCGCGATAGGGGTCCAGATCGTTGCCGACGCTCATGCAGAAGCGCTCGACGGCATAATCGTTGGCGGCGAGAATCTCCACGCGGTCGAAATCGCAGAGCGTCTCGCGCTGCGGCCAGCAGACGCGAGCGATCCCTTTGCGCACCGAGACCGCTTTCGTCTCGCGGCTGTCCAGCACCGCCACCACTTCCCGCACTTCCCGCGCGAAGTGCAGCACCGCGCCGCATCCCCGGCAGGTGAGCACCCGCGCCCGGCCCGCCAGCCACGTCCGGTATTCGCGCGGCGTGGGGCGCAACAGGCACGAGCGGCAGAACAGGCGCGGCGCCATCGCTTCCTGCGCTGCCCAGATACTCTGAAACAGG
>JAKIYB010000015.1:0-2268 GCA_022708765.1 Armatimonadota bacterium
CACCACCGAGGCGCGCAGATAACCGTCGGCGCGGGCGCGGCGCACGCCGGCATCCACCGCCGCCGCCAGGTCGCCGTCAATGTGTACGTCGGTGCCCAGTTCCGCCATTACCACCACCAGCCCGGTATCCTGGCAAATGGGCAGGCCGGTCTCCGCCGCCACGTCGTAATTCTCCAGCAGCCGCGCCAGCGTCTCGCGCCCCACCGGCGAGGCTTCTACAGCTTCCGCGCGAGCCATTGCCGCGCGCATCGCCTCCGGGATGTGCCGGTTCGCCCGCACGTATAACGCCGCCACCGCGTCGGCAACCTGTTCCGCCGTTATCACTCGCATACGTCAACCCCCACGCAGGGTATTCTGGATATTCCCACCTCAGCGCGTGCTGATACGTTCTTTCCATTTGTCCCGCCGAAGTCCCTTCCGCGTTGCGCAGCGGCCACAAAACGCGTGTCGGAATGGGTAGGACGGCAGTACGAGAGAAGCGAGGTGCATGACCCCCTCCTTCCCTGATGCTCTTTGATATGTGAATAGCGCTCTGCGCGGTACCCGGTTGATCTGCGCGAACCGGTGCGTCCGTGCGGAGGGACGCCTGGCCGCATGGCCTCGCAGGGGGTACTGCAGTGCCCGTATTCCCCACCATAGCGCCATGCATTTGCCAAAGAGCATACGGGGAGGGGTTGGGGAGGAGAGGTAGAGGGGAACTGACGTTGACGAAGCGAGGTGCAGACCATGGACCCACGGCTGGGAGATTTGCTGCGAGAGGTGGAGATGGTGGCGGGGAAGGCCAAGGAGCCGCCCCGCGTGGCGCGCGAAGCCGGGCAGTTTCTCAATGTCCTGGCCAAATTGACCCGCGCCACCCGCCTGCTTGAGGTGGGCACGCATGACGGCTACCTCACCCTCTGGCTGGCGGAAGCGGCGGCCGCCGCCGACGGCCGCGTGACCACTCTTGAAGGCGACGTGTGGCAGGCGGAAGTGGCGAAGAAAGTGCTGGGGCGTTCTCCGCATACCGAGCGTATCGAACTGCGCCACGGTGAACTGACCGATCTCGTCCCCCTGCTGGAAGGGCCGTTTGATTTCGTCCTTCTCGACGTGAACGCCGCACAGGCTTTGCATCACTTCCGCACCCTGTTTGAGTCGGTAACCAGCGGCGGCGTCATCTGCTGCAATAACGCCATCGCCCATGCCACCGCGCTGGTGGACTACCTCGCCTACGTGCACGAGCGTCCCGGCCTGCAGAGCGTCCTCGTTCCCGTCGGCGAGGGCATCGAGGTGACGTACAAAGTGCCGTGAGGGTGCAACATGGGGACAGCGACGAATTTCCCGTCAATCTGCGCTTGACCAAATAACCCACTCGAGGAAATTCGTTGCTGTCCCTGTTTTGGCGGTCCGATGGTTAGTTCCGGTGCAACCCGAAACTCTGTTATAATGCGCGCATGCGTATTCTCGGCATTGATCCGGGACTGGTGGCGACGGGGTATGGGATGATCGCGGCGACAGGCGACCGCATGGAGTGTCTGGCGGCGGGAGTCATTCGCCCGGACAGTCCCGCGCTGGACCGCCGGCTGCTGCAGATTCACGAGGAGCTCACCGCGCTGCTGCATGAGTTCATTCCCGACGCCGTCGCGCTGGAAGACCTGTTCACCGTCTATAAGCACCCGAAGACCGCCGTGCTAATGGGCCACGCGCGCGGCGTCATCTGCCTGGCGGCGGCGCAGCGCGCGGTGCCGGTCATCAACATCGCACCCACCGAGGTGAAGCGCGCCGTCACCGGCCATGGCCGCGCCAGCAAGGAACAGGTGCAGCGCATGGTGCAGGGCCTGCTGCGCCTGCCATCGCTGCCCACCCCCGACCATGTCTCCGACGCCCTCGCCCTTGCCATCTGCCACGCCACCCGCGAGCGCAGCCCGGCGGCGATGTACCGACGGTAACGGGCAGCATGTAGTACTTCCGTTAGCAAGGACCATCCATTATGATCAGCTACATCGAAGGAAAAATCAAAGAGCGCGACACCGCGTCGCTGGTGATCGTCGCCGGCGGGTTGGGGTACGAGGTGCTGGTGCCGGCGGCGGTGCTGGGCGCGTTGCCGGAGGCGACGGTAGGGCAGGAGGTGTCGCTGGTCATCTACTACTTCCTGCAGATTGACCAGTCGCGCGCCACCCCGGTGATGATTGGGTTCCGCAATGCGCTGGAGCGCGAGTTTTTCGAGAATTTTACCCGCGTGGCGGGCATCGGTCCGCGCACGGCGGTGAAGGCCATCGCCCAGCCCATCCC
>JAKIYB010000015.1:2302-4927 GCA_022708765.1 Armatimonadota bacterium
GGCGACGCCCACTTCCTCACCACTCTCCCCGGCATCGGCAAGCAGAAGGCGAAAGAGATTATCGCCAAACTGCAGGGGAAGATGACCC
The DNA here is from genome assembly GCA_022708765.1 of Armatimonadota bacterium. Classification (GTDB taxonomy): domain Bacteria; phylum Armatimonadota; class Hebobacteria; order CAIYQO01; family CAIYQO01; genus JAKIYB01. The sequence goes on from JAKIYB010000015.1 coordinate 2,391, forward strand.
CGTATTTCCTCCTTGACACCGGCGAAGCCGTGCCCGAGGCTATCCCCGCCACCCCGGCGAAAGAGCTGGAGGACGAAGTGCTCACCATCCTGCTGCAACTCGGTTACAACCGCGCCGACGCCCTGCAGATGATCAAGCGCGCCATAGCCTCCGAACCCACACCCACCACCACCGAGGAGATGCTGAGCCTTATTTACCGGCAAGGAAAAGGATAGCGGGTTTGGGATGTTTCATGTGGGCGCGGAGATAACCGTTATCTGTAGCGGATTGCCACGTTGTGCCTTGTTATTCATCTCAATGCAAGTGCCGTGTAGGGAATGCCGATTCAGCATACAAGGTATACCATGGCGGTCCATGACAGTCACCAACAGAACACTATTCCGACATCCCACCAATACTGTTGTTTTACAACCGGATTGCCTGGTCAGACGCGCCTTGCTCAGGCTGCGGCGCTCCTACGAACCCCACCGAACGAAAGCTTAATGCATCAGTATTGGACATCCCACATCAAACATCCAACATCCCTGCCTTCACGTTCCGGCGAAAACTGGGTAAAATATGCGGTCGGTACACTTTATACGCGCAGGGATATGTAAAGAGCGATGAGCGATCAGCATCACGATTTTGACGAAATTACGCCGGAGACCGAGGCGGATATGGCCGAGGGCGCGGCGGAAGCGGCGGCGCCGCTGGACGAAGAGGTGATTCACCTGCGGGCGGCGCTGGCGGATGCCCAGCAGGCGCTGGCGAACGCGCGCAACGATTACCTGCGCGCCCACGCCGACTTTGATAATTTCCGCAAGCGCATGCGCGTCGAGCGCGACCAGGAGTTCGGGCGCGGCAGCGACCGCGTGCTGGCCGAGTTGCTGCCCATCCTCGACGATTTCGAGCGCGCGCTGGCCGCGGTGAACGAAGCGAGCACCGTCGAGTCGCTGCGGCAGGGCGTCACCCTCATCTACCGGCAACTGCAGAGCCTGCTGGAACGGTATGGCATCACCCCGATGGACGTGGAGGGCAAGCCGTTTGACCCGATGTTCCACGACGCGGTGGCCAGCGTCACCAGCGCGGATGTACCCGAACACACCATCACCAACGAAGTGCAGCGCGGCTACCTGAAAAACGGCGACGCCTTCCGTCCGGCGAAGGTGGTGGTGGCCATGCAGCCCTTCAACGAGCAGGCCTGATTACGCCGCCGTCACTTCAATAGCCTCTCCCGGCTTCAACGTCACCGCGTCCGCCAGCACCACGGACGCGCCGTCGCGCGACGCGGCGATGTCGCCGCGCGGGCCGGTCACCGTCACGCTGCCTGCCAACCCCGGCAGATCGAGCCGCGCGAGGGTCTGCTCGCCGTAGTGCACTTCCAGGCGGGCGGTTGTGGCCGTTTGCGTGAAGCTGCCCCAGCCGGTGCCGGTGGACCAGAATGCGCGGTAATTATCAGCGTTCACCTTCGGCGCGAAACCCAGACGCGCCTCCGGCAGGCTGAAGGTGAAGCCATCCAGCGCAAGCTTCACCGACCAGGAGGCCATGGCGCGGGCGTAATGGTGGCCGCACTCCACCTCGTTCCACGGGTTGCGGTTGAAGCCGGCGTAGCGCTCGGTCACCGCCTTCACGATGGTCAGGCCTTCGTCCAGCCAGCCTTCATAAATGAGGTGCGCGGCGACGTGGTACTCGATGCCCGTCCACACCTCGTCCGAATAGACGAAGGGCAGCGCGGGACGATTCCCGTGCGGCCAGGAGCAGAGCAGCAGGCCGGCCTCGTCGTTGAGAGCGTAGACGCGCTGTACGTTGCTGAAGCCGCCGATGGGCGCGCGGAAATTGCTGGTGAAGATAGAGCGCACCGCCGTGCGGACGTGCTCGGGGTCGAGCAGGTAGCCTAATCCTGCCACGTGCGCCGCCCACTGACCGAGCAGTTGGTCAGACAGGCAGCCCTCGCCGTACTGGTACTTGGGCATCACATCGCCGGATTCCAGCGCCGCCGCCTTGCCGCCGGGAGCCTGCTTGCACGCGCAGGTGACGGCCGGCGGACTCTGCAGCGCCGGCGGCACCGTCACCTCGGGGATGACGCGCATCTGCTGGATGTAGTATTCACCGTTCCACAGTTCGGCATCCACCTTCGCGCGGCCACTCTCATAGATGGCGCGGTATTCGTCCGCCTTCGCAGTCTCGCCCAGGTAGCGGGCGATGGCTTCGCCGGCGCGCAGCGCGCCCAGGTACATCGCCGTGCAGAGGGTGTTCGGGCCGAAGAACTCGATATCGTAGGTGTTGTGCTGCTCGCCCTCCATCACCCCGTCTTTATCGGGGTCCCAGAGGGAGTCAATGCTGCGCTTCTCCTCGCTGGAACCGATAGCGCCCGCGCCGGTGCCCCGGTCCATGGTCTCCGGCGTCATCGTCCAGGCGTATTCCAGCGCGCGCTGGACATTCGGCCAGATTGCCTTGAGAAAATCGTCGTCGCCGGAGAGCTGCCAGTCGCGATAGACCTGCATGATGGTGCCCATCTGCCCATCGGCACAGGGCTTGAAGTCGAAGAGGCGGGCGCC
>JAKIYB010000015.1:4937-8824 GCA_022708765.1 Armatimonadota bacterium
AAAGGCCATGTTGCCCGTTTCGCGGGTATTGAATAAAAACTCCGTCTCGCGCATGGTGCGCTCGAGCTGCGGGAAGAGGAAAGCCACCGCCTGCTCGTAATTCCACACGTGGGTGCAGTTGCCGAAGCAGCAGCCCTGGGTATCGCCGGTGCCCTCCCAGCCGAAAAAGCGGCCGTCTGCCAGCAGAAAGCAGGTGGGCGTGCGCATGATGCTCGCCTGCGTGGTGATGGCCTCGATGACGTGATCGGGCAGCGTGCTGCCGTATACTGTCTCGCGGAACAGATCCGTGTCTTTTCGCAGGCGCGGCAGATTTTTCGTGACGTAATCGGCCACCGCCCAGGCATCGGAAAAGTGCGCGCCGACATACAGGTCCAGCGGGTGCTCGTAATCCGCCTCGCCGCCCCACGGGCTTTCCGGGTGGGCGCTCCACGGGTTCGCCATCTTCGGAAAGTGCCAGGTGATGAAGACCGGCAGCGTCACCGAGCCGCCGGCGGGCACGGTGGCGCGCAGCACCAGCGCGGCGACGTCGCCGGCGCCGGGGGTCGGGTCGGTATCCATCACCGGCGTCACCCGGCCGTCCTCGGCGAAATCGTCCCAGAAGATGTGGCACTTGTCCCACCAGCCGCCGCGATACCAGCGCGTCTGCGCATCCAGCGCGTCCCAGGTGGTGCTTAGCGCCAGCGTACCGGTGCGCGGATCGTTCGGGTCGGCGTCCGGGTGCGAGAGGAGCACGCCTTTCAGCGCGCCGGCCGCCTGGTAGGCGTTCGTCGCGCCTTTGCCGACCGGCTTGCCCTGCTCGTCACGCGCGGTGACGGTGTTACTCATCGTCGCGGCGAGGGAAATGGCCACCGGCGCCTCGCTCGGATTGGTGAAGGTCCACTCAAAAATCGCCACCGGCAGCGCGCTGTCATGCACGTTCAGCGGGATGAAGGGATTCCACGCGCGCAGTTCGGCGGTCACCGGCACCTCGGGATCGGACAGCGCCAGCGACGCAACCGGATATTCCCCGGTGAAGGACGCCTCGCTGAAACGGCTCACCCCCAGCAACTGCGGCTGACTCTCCCCGTGCCCCTTGCGATACGGCGGCGGCACCTTCCCTTCCAGTATCTTCGCCACTGGCGCCTGCCCCTCGGCTTGCGCCCACAGCGCGAAGATGGTGAAAGGCCACTCAGCCCCTTTGTTCGGCCGAGTGTAAATCTCCGGGTCGCGCAGATTGCCCCGCCCACCCAGGCTGAGCGTGCCGGTGCCGATGCCCCCCAGCGGGAAGGCAATCTCGGTCAGCGACGCGCCGGTGAACGCGCGCTGCGCGCCGACGCGGTAGAGTTCGTCATGAGTAAAGGGGAGCATGTGAACCTCCAGGGTGGATGTTAGCGCAAATATAGCAAAGGAGACGTGGAAGGGCAAGGTGGTCACGGTGGTGTTGAAAGGTAATGCGCGGCCCATGACCACTTTACACGGCAACGACAAGACGACGTGCCCGTTATACTGGCTCGACCACGATCACCGTATCCGCCTGATCGGGCGGATTCTCCGGCAGGCCTTCGATGATGAGGCGTTCACCTTCCCAGTGACAGGGCGCCTGCTGGCCGGTGGTGAGGACGCGGGCGCTCACCGGGATGGAGCCGGGATTTTCCCCCCACCAGACATCCGGGCCGAGGTTGGCGACGGCCATCGTCGAGCCGGGCCAGTAGAACGCATGCAGGTAGACGCGGCTCTCCTTGCGCGTGACACGCCCGAAAGCGTAGAAGGGTTTTCGCAGGCGCTCGGTACCGCGCACGGACTCGCCGTGGACGGCCATCCAGCGGCCGACGGCTTCCAGGCGTTCAGCCTGCGCGCCGGGGATGACGCCGTCGCCGGTGGGGCCGACGTTGAGCAGGTAGTTGCCGCCCTGCACGGCGCAATTCACCAGTTGAAAGATGAGCTGATTATATGTTTTATAGTTGTAGTCGTGCTTGCAGTAGCCCCAGATATCATTGACGCAGATGCACATCTCCCAATCGGTGCCGTGGGGGGCGGGGTGGCACTCGTTCTCGCAGGTCTCGAAATCTTCCTCGGTGCCGGCGCGAGGGTTGATGACGATGTGCGGCTGCAGTTCGCGCGCCATGGCGTTCATCTCCGCCGCGCCCAGCGTCTCGGCGGTGAGGTAATTATCGTCGAACCACGCGCCATCGTACCAGAGCATGTCAATCTGGCCATAGTTGGACAGCAGTTCGCGGACGTGGGTGTGCAGGTAGTCGCGCAGCGCGGCCACCTGACTGCCGTCGCCCTCAGCCACCGCCTTGTAGCACGGCACGTGCCAGTCGCCCAACGAGTAGTAGAGGCCGACCTTCAGACCTTCGGCGCGGAAGGCGTCCGCTACCTCGCGCACATAGTCGCGCTTCGCCCCATGCTTCGTCGAGCAGAAGTCGGTGGTGGCGGTATCCCACAGGCAGAAGCCGTCATGGTGCTTGGTGGTGAAGACCACATAGCCCATCCCCGCGCGCTTTGCCAGCCGCGCCCAGGCGCGAGGATCGAACGATTGCGGGTCAAAGCGGTCAGCCAGCGCCTGATACTCGGCGTCGGGAATCCCCTCCATGTGAAAGATCCACTCGCCCTTCTCCAGCAGCGAATAGAGCCCCCAGTGGATGAACATGCCAAAGCGCGCCTGGCGAAACCAGGCCATGCGGTCGGAGGTCATGGGTGTGCCTTTCTATTACTCCAGAGTGCATCATCGGTCCCCCCCCGGCCCCCCATACGCGCTGTGTTAAGGCGTTTCAACCTTTACTCAGGCGTTGATGATACCCGCCATCTCAACGCCATATTTCCCTTTCCTGTTTTGTCCACGCAGGTGGACAATTGGCGCATAGCGCCTCGCAGGGGGTACTTCAGTGCCCGCATTCCCCACCATAGCACTATGCATTTGTCAAAGAGCATCAATGCCCGCATCAACAGGAAATGCAACGGCTAACCTTACCATACTACAGCGCGTATGGGGTTCAGGGGTGAGGGCCGCGCGTCATGGCCGCATACGCGCGCACGCGCGCCACGCTGGTGCCCGGCGTCACCGGGGAGCCGAGGCTCATGATGAAGCGGTCGCCGTTGGCGCGGCCCGCGGCGCGCTGGCGGGCGATTTCCACCCGCAGATCGGCATCCGATCCGTGTTCCAGCAGGTCAATGGCGTCCAGGTTACCGAGCAGCGTCATGCGGCCGTTCACCCGCGCGGCCACCTCGGCGATGTCAATGGCAAAGCCCTTCTTCGACTCCTCCAGCCCCAGCGCGTCGGCGCCGCTCTCCAGCAGCAGGTCGAACACCGGCCAGGGATTGCCGCAGAAATAGTAGAAGCTGTGCATGCCCGCCGCGCGGATGGCGTCGGCCAGCGCGCGCAGGTGGGGCAGGTGATAGCGGCGGTAGCGGTTGGGACCGATCTGGTCGGTCAGGCAGTCCTCGATCCAGATGCCGTCGGCGCCCAGCGCCTTCGCGGCGGCAATGCCATTGAGCTGCCCCCGCAGCAGGCGGTCGGCGGCGCGCAGCAGCGGCGCGGGGTCGTCGGCCAGTCCGGCGAACCACTCCTCATAGCCCATCAGTCCCGCCAGCAGCCACAGCGGCGTGGCCGCCCAGGTGAGGGCGTATTTGCCGGGCAGCGCCGCCTTCAGCAGCGCCGGCAGCCGCTCGCAGCCGGCAGGCACTCCGCTGAACGGTTCCGGCACGCGAATTCGCTCGTCGAGAAACGCCTCGAGATCGGTAATGGGCGGCGCGTTGCCGCGCGCGGTGGCGAGTGTGCCGCTGATCACCGGCGGCTCCAGCCTCCGGCGCTCACCGGAGCGGGCGTCGTGCTGATACATGCCGTCAGCTTCCTCACGGATGGTCACCGCCGCCTGCTCCGGCAGCGCATGGCCGCCGCGCAGTTC
>JAKIYB010000015.1:8834-16528 GCA_022708765.1 Armatimonadota bacterium
TGGCGCGGACGATGCTCGCGTGAAAGGCCGCCCGCCGTTCCGGGTCCGTCTCGTGCGCCCACCACCAGGGCAGTTCCGTCAGGTCGCCCAGGTGATCTCGCTCGAAAATGCCGGGATAGCAGATGACGGCTGGCGTCTCCCGCGAGCCATCGGGCGACAGCGCGGCGGAAATTTTCTCACGGCCGGTCATTCGCGCCTCCATGCCGACAGTATCGCACGTCGAAGAGAAAGAGGCAATCGGCACGGTTGCGCAATGCTCACGTGGAGGGTTATGATAACGAGCGGTGCTTCGCGCTGCTGGCTGCCGCTTGCATACCATGTAGAGTTGCAGCCGTAAGAAACAGAAGGATGTAAATTTTATCGTATTCGCATTCGAAATACCTCACCCAGAAGCGCAAAGACACGAAATCGTCGCACAATGCGACTGTTTTCAGGAAGAACAACATCATGACCGAACAAACGATCGTCCCAGTCGAAACCATTTCTGCAACGATCTTCACACTCCGCGACCAACGAGTGATTCTGGATAGTGACCTTGCACGATTGTATGGTGTAACGACAAAGCGTCTTAACGAGCAAGTCAAACGAAACATTGACCGTTTTCCAGCCGATTTTCTGTATCAGTTGACCGAGGAGGAATTTGAAGAGTGTTTGAGGTCGCAAATTGCGACCTCAAACGTTGGACGTGGCGGTCGCCGATACTTACCATACGCATTTACGGAACATGGCGCACTCATGGCAGCTACGATACTCAACTCACCGACTGCTGTTGAAGTCAGCCTCTATGTTGTGCGAGCATTTATTCAGCAGCGTGCCATGCTGGCTACCCATAGCGAGCTGGCGCTGCGGCTGGAACGATTGGAACGGCGACTGCAGGATTCATTTGCGTATCAGGAAGACCGACTGGATGATCACGAGAACCAGTTAGAGCAAATTATTGAAACCTTACAACATGTGCGAAGCTCTCTGACCGAACGAAGCACTTCCCCGCAACGAGCGATAGGTTTTCGTACTGGTAATGAATGAATAATTGGAGTAAGTATGCAAACTCTCACCCTTCCCGCAAATCCGTCACCCGTGCTGCGCACCCTCGCCGACGTCTTCACCCGCCATCAGCGGGAGCGCGGGCTGGCGCTGGCGGATACGGTATCGCTGGCCTATGACGCCCTCCCCGCCGAGGGCTTTGCCATAGCCGACGGCGTCGTCATCCGCGCGGCGGATGACCTGGGCTTCGTCGCCGGGGTGGGGAAATACCTGCGCAATCCGGCCTGGCGGGGCGCCGGCGCGCCGGACAAACCCTTCCGCCTCATCTACTTCGCCACGCATTTTCATAACTGGTACCACGAGGCGCCGCTGGAGGACGTGGAGCGCTACATTCAGGACCTGGCGCTGTGGGGGTATAACGCGCTGGCGGTGTGGTTCGACATGCACCACTACACCGGCATTGACGACCCGGCGGCGCGGGCGATGGTTGACCGGTTGAAGGCGATGCTGGCGGCGGCGAACCGCATCGGCATGGGCGCCGTGCTGCTGGTGCTGGCGAACGAGGGGTATGCCGGCAGCCCGGAGGCGCTGCGCGCGGACTGGCGCGACGGGCAGAACGGCTACTTCCGCCAGCTTTACCACTACCATGTGGAGTTGTGTCCGAGCAACCCTGACGGATTGGCACTGCTGCTGCGCTGGCACGAGGAGCGGCTGGCCGTCTTCGCCGACGTGGATATGCAGGCCGTCATCATCTGGCCGTATGACCAGGGCGGCTGCACCTGCGCCGCTTGCGCGCCGTGGGGCGCGAACGGTTACTTGCGCGTGGCCGAGCCGCTGGCACGGCTGGTGAAAGCGCGTTTCCCGCGGGCGAAGACCGTCCTCTCCACCTGGGATTTCGACCTGTGCATCAATGGCGAGTGGGAGGGCCTGCGCGATGCCTTCCGCACCCCGCCGGACTGGGCCGATTACCTGATGGCGGAGAATCGCGGCAACATGGTGCCGGAGTTCGTACTGGCGGAGGGCGCGCCCGGCGGGCTGCCGCTGGTGGGCTTTCCGGAGATCAGCATGCACCAGTGCTTCCCCTGGGGCGGCTTCGGCGCCAACCCGCTGCCCGCGCGCAGCGAGTATCTGTGGGGTGCCGTCAGCGCGAAATACGCCGGCGGCATGCCCTATTCCGAGGGCTTTTTCGAGGATATGAACAAAGCCTTCCACGCGCAGTTCTACTGGCACGCCGACCGGCCGGCGCTGGAGACGGCGCGCGAATACCTGACCTACGAATTCGGCTCCGCCGCCGCCGAACCGCTGCTGCGCGCCATCACCCTCTTCGAAGAAACGCTGCCCCGCCATCGCGACGGCGCCGACCGCTTCATCCTGGATCAACCCGACGGCGTAGATGAGGCGTATGCTCTGGTGCAACAGGCGGAAGCGCTACTGCCGGAAACGGCGAAAACCGCCTGGCGCTGGCGCCTCCTCGCCCTCCGCGCCTTCCTCGACCACGAGTTGCTCCACCACGACTTCCACATCACCGCCGCCGCGGAAACCGCCCTTGAGGAGCTGGAGCGCCTCTATTGCGCCACCGCCGAATCCGCCATGGGCGTCTCGCCGCCGACGAAAGCGGCGCGGGAGCGGAGCGGACACTGGTAATCGCTGGACAACCTCCGCCCCCTGTGCTACCGTGATACCGCTGTCATGCGTGGGAGGGACGGGTATGCGACATTGGGTGGTAGGGGCGCTGGCCGCGCTGCTGGCGCTGGGCGCGTGGGGCGCGCCGGCGAATCTGCTGGTGAACGGCGATTTCGCCGACGGCATGACCGGGTGGACCGTCGCCGCCGACCCCGGCGCGTCGGCCGGCATGGACGCAAAGGCGCTGAAGCTGGCGCTGGCGGGTAAAGGCCAGGTGACGGTGACCGGCGCGAAGGCGCCGGTGAAGGCCGGGATGGACTCCCTGCTCACCGTGCGCTATCACTCAACAGGCTTCAATGCCCCCGGCAAGCAGGATGTAGCCGCCAACATCACGCTGACGTGGCTCGATGCCGACGGCAAGAGCCTGGGCGCGGTGACCCAGTATGGTTTTGCGCTCAACGCGAAACCGAACGGCTCCGGCGTTGCCCGCCTGCTCACCCCGCCGCCGGGCACGGTTGCCGTCGTCCCCTCCATCCGGCTGTATGCCGTCGCCGATAACGCCTCGACCCTCTGGATAGACGGCATTCAGCTTCGTCCGTGGGAAGACGCGTTGAAAGCCGGCGGTAAAACCTGGCGCTACATCCCCGCGGTAGAAGGCTATTTTGACAGCCGCACCTTCCGCGCGGTGGCGGATGACACCACCGCAAGCGGACTGGCGGTTATCGGCAACCCGGAATATGCGAAACCGGGCTACCTCTCGGCTTTCCTCTACCTGCGCGGCTTCAAACCCGGCACGTATCGCATCACCTACCGGCTGAAAGTGACCGAGGCGCCGCCGCCGGATGCCGTCGCCGTGACGCTGCACACCTCGGCCGAATTCGGCGGCCCGATGAATAGCCGCGAAATTCGCGGCAGGGAATTTACCAAACCCGGCGCCTGGCAGGAATTCTCGCTGCGCTTCGTGCTGGCCCCCTGGTCCGGCTACATGGGCTGCGGCGCGGTCTGGGCCGGTAATTCGATCATGTCGCTGGACACCGTCACCGTGACGGAAGAGGAGATTTACACCGATGAGCACGTGGCTGCGCTGTTCCATTAGCCTGCTGAGCCTCTTCCTGCTGGCGGCCGGCATAACTCAGCCGCCGAAAGCGGAATACGCCGCGGATATTGACGCCATCGTGCGCAAGGCGGAACCGCGCGCCGCGCTGCCGCCCATCGCCCGCACCGGCGCCGTGACGAAAGCCGACTACCTGAAGACCGGCGAGAGCTTCTTTGTCGCCAAGCAGAAGAACGCCGATTACTGGCTCAACCGGTCGAAACCGTACCCCGAAGCCGGCATGTATCTGGATTTCGCCCTCTGGTACGGCAAGATGTACCGGCTCACCGGCACCGACGCCTATGCCGCTGTCGCCGCGAAGAGCGTGCAAACCGCCTGGCGTATCATCGCTGACCCGGAATTGACCGATCGTTCCAAAGGAATCGGCTTTCGCTTCACCACGCAGGCCTGGATACTGGAGCAGTGGCTGCTGAAGAGCCCCGCTTATACCGACGAGGTGAAGGCCGACCTGCGCCGCCTGATGCGTCACGCCTTCCCGAAGATCTACGACACGCTGGAATACGGCTCGATGAATCGCTGTTATATGGTGGCGGCGGGGGCCGAAAACCTGTTGCGGCTGCAACCCGATGCCCCCGACGCCGCCCGCTGGCGCGAGTATGTCGAGCGCATCTGGCTGGACTTCTGGACGCACCGTGACACGGACGAGGACAGCGACGAATACAACGCGCTCTCGCTCTGCCTGCTGCTGGACTGGGTAGACGCGCGCGGAAATGAGAAGGAATTCTGGGCCGATGCCGGCGTCAAACGGCTGATGGAGCGCTACCTGTACAAAGTGACGCCAGTGGGCGCCTACCCCCACCACCCGGACACCATGGGCTGGAACGAAACCTGGGGGCACTGGATCTACATTTTCGAAGCCTGTGCCACGCACTGGAAAGATGGCCGCTACAAGTGGGCGGCCCACCGGTTATACGACTACGCCGTGAACCGTATTGAAAACATCAACAGCTTCGCCTACACCGGAGAATTTTGCGGCTGGTCGCTGCTGAAGGCGTATCCGCTGGCGGATGACACCCGTGCCGAAACGCCGCGCGACAGGGATACCGTGCTGCTGCTGCGCCATGCCGCGCGGCAGCGCCCGTTTGAAGAGATTCGGCGCACGAACCAATGGTTCGATCTCCTGCCGGAGATGATGCCCGACAAGATGCTCTTCCACGGCGGGACGGCGCCTGAAAGCATGTCGCTGATGGTGGATGTCAGCCCGAATATCGGCCACAGCCATGACAAGCGCCCGTATCTCGTTTCGCTGGTGGACCGCGGCTCGGTGCTGCTGATGGCGCTGGGCTACCTGGAGCGCGCGGCGGAAGAGCACAATATGCCGCTGCTGCGCGATTACGAGGGCTACCCCTACGATAACACCCCGTGGAACGTGCTCAACGACAACAACGCGGTGAAGGCGGCGATGACCGCCGACCTGGGACCGGTGGGCTACGGCAAAGTCACCCTGGACAAATATTTCGGCTATCCCGCGGAGCTGACCCGCGAAATCGTCTTCATCAAGAACGTGGGCGTGGTGGTGAAGGATACGCTGACCATGCGGGCCGATTTGCGCGTGCGCTGGGGCGCGCTCTACCGCGCGCGCAACCTGGCGCCGGACTACGGCGCGAACTGGGCGAATACCTACCTGGGCGACTGGGTGCCGCTGCGCGGGCTGGGCAATAATACGCCCGTCCTCACCCGCTGGCGCAACGAACCGCGCGACCTGCTGCTCTACTTCCTGCCGGATAAAGACGGCGCGCTGGAAGTGCTGGATGAAAGCGAGATGGACACCACCCGCCCGCTGCCGCTGCGCGTGCAGTATACCCTGCGCCAGCAGGCCGCCGCCGGCGCCCCGCGCACCTGTGTCACGCTGTTGCTGCCGCACGCGCCCGGCCCGGGCAAGCCGCTGGCCGACAAGGTGCGCGCGATCCTCAACGAGCCTTCCCGCACGGTGCTGGAATTCACCGACGAAACCGGCGCGCGCCACCTGGTTGTCCTCAACGCCGGCGGAAAACTGCTGAAATTCGGCGGGTTGAGCACCGATGCCGCCGTCGCCTGCGCGAGCGTCAAGGACGGCAAGCTGAGCGTCGCCCGCTACGGAGGCACCTCACTGATCCTCGACGGCAAAGAGCTGGTGAAACAGGCGCCACAAGCGCGGCAGTGGACGGTAGGCGCGGAGTAACGTTTCCCCGGGAAGCGTCATCTGAAAAAGGGACCGCCGCCGCGCGTGCCGAATAGCTATCGGACATCATGCTCAATCTCGTCGCACTCTACGCCGTGCTCGCCGCCGTCGCCCACAGCGCCTACAGCCTGGCGAATAAGTTTCTCATGGTCCGCGGCACGCTGGGAGCGCTGACGGCCACGCTGGTGGTGCAGAGCTGCACCGGGCTGATCGCCCTTGGCTTTCTCCTCGCCGGGGGCGTGCCGCCGGTGCCCTCGGCCATGCCCTACGTGCTGGCGGTGGCGGTCATTTCCTCGGCGGGATTCGTGCTCATTATGGCGGCGATGGCGCGCGAGGACGCCTCCGCCGTGGGGCCCATCCTCGGGCTGAAAGTCATCTTCCTCGCCCTGCTGGAGCCGCTGCTCAGCGGCGCCGGCCTCACCCCCGCGCTTGGCCTGGCGGCGCTGCTCAGCATGGGCGGGGTGGCGCTGGTCAGCCAGACGGACCGCTGGAGCCTGCATCCGCGCGACCTGCTACGTCCCGGCGTGGGCATGATGGCGGCCGCCGCGCTGTGTTTCGCTATCTGCGACCTGCTCATGAAGGCGGCGCTGCGTAACTGGGAAAGCTGGCCGGCCAACCTCTACGTGGTTTGCTCCATGGCAGCCGTGTCGCTGCTCGTGCTCGGCGGCATGCGCGTCTTCCGCCGCCCCTGCCCCGAAGAAAGCGGCCTCGTGTGCTGGCGCGATGTGCGTCCGGCCACCGCGCTGGTGCTCGTTTGCGCGGTCACCGTCTTCCTCACCCAGTACCTTTTCTTCACCGCCATCCGCCAGGCTAACCTGCTGGAGCAGTCCGCGCGCATCAGCGCCGGCTACGGCGTCACGCTGGTGAACATCCTCTACAACACCCGCGGCCTCTTCGTCCTCGTCATGGCCGCCCTCCTCGTCTTCGCCGCCCGCAGCCGCATCGAACAGGCCGGCCCGCGCGCTTACCTCTACCGCGCCGCCGGCACCCTGCTCACCCTGGGGGCGATTGTAGTGGCGGTGGTGATGAAGTGAAGCACTCCAGAGAATACATAGTCAGGGTTAATGCAATCCTCCCACCATGGTGACCCGCGAGAACGACGATATCATCTCGCGCGTGTCGGGTGCTGTTCGGAGCTGCTGCTGACCGGGGATAAATACCCGCGGGGGTTTACAGGACATTTCCGCCGAAGCGCGAAGAAGGATAATTATCTTACTGGTGTATGCTCTCGCGACGAGAGGAGATCCATGATGCGTATGTACCGCTGGATTCCGCTGCTCTTCAGCCTGCTCTGCCTTGTGCCCGCCGTCGCCGCGGACGATGACGAGCCTGACCAGTTCCCCGAGAAGGTGGTGGTCGGCGACGTGATGCTCTTTCGCACGGGCGAAGGGGCGCTGCAGCGAATTGAGGTGGATGACCGCGCGGGGTATACGAATTTCGGCCCCGGCACGCTCATTTACGGCGATCTGCTGAAGGCGAAGAGCTCGCACCTGCGGCTGGAGATTGACCTGCATGACGGCGGCTACAAAGGCGCCATCTACATCCCCTACGACTCCGCCGACGATACGGTCAAGGTGGAAGCCCGCTATCCCGGCGCGTGGAAGAGCAGCCGCGTCACGCTGGAGGGGAAAGACGCCTGGACGACCGTCTCCGTCACCTGGCCGGACGCGCGGCTGGCGAAGCGCTGCAACGGTCATGATTTCCGCTTCCATCTACCCACCGACCGCGAAGTGGTTATCGGTGCCATCCGCGTGGTGGAACTGCCGCCGCTGCCGCCGCCGGTGCGCCCGGTGCGCATGCCGCTCTCGGCGG
>JAKIYB010000015.1:16682-16953 GCA_022708765.1 Armatimonadota bacterium
CCCCCGCCGGCAAGCGCTATATCCACTTCGTCGAGCAGGCCACCTACCGCTTCACCGTGAAAACGCCGGGCGCGTATCAACTCTGGGAGCGCGCCTGGTTCCCGGTGAAAGGCAGTTGGAATCACCACGAGGACGTGGACGGCAAGCAGGCCTTCATGGTCATTGATTCGCCGAATACGCTGGAACCGAATCGCTGGCACTGGATTAAGGCCGGCCGCTACACGCTGGCCGCCGGCGAGCACGTGCTGACGCTGAGCTACCACGGCGGCGC
>JAKIYB010000015.1:17041-19631 GCA_022708765.1 Armatimonadota bacterium
CGAGACCGCCGATGCCGCGCCAATGGACGTGGCGGAGTGGGTAGTGCTACAAGGTGAACTGGATGCCCGCGGCGGCGCGCTGACGGTCGAACTCTCCACCGACGCCGGCGCGACATGGTTTCCCGCCCCGGCGGACCAGTCGTTGAAGGCGCTGAAAACGGCTGGCGGCGGCAAGGACCGCCTGCGCGCCCGCGTGGCATTCGCCAGTGGCCCGAACGGCGCCTCGCCGGTGGTGCTGGGGCTGGCCGCGCAGTACTTGCCCGGCGCGAAAGACGAGATGGTCGTGGCGAACGGCGAGTTGGAAATTGCCGTCGGGCCGGTGGGCGCGCGCCGGCTGCGCGCGCCAAAGCTGGGCGCGGAGTTCCTCTTTGGCGGCGTGGAAGCCCCACTCTTCCAACTGCTGACCAAGCCGAAAGGTAACGCCACCCCGAGCTGGCTGCCCTCCACCGCCGCCGCCGTCGAGGGGCGTGAGGTGAAAGGCAACGTCCTCATCCAGCGCTTCCGCTTCGCCAACGGCATCGCCGTGACAACCACCGTGACGCTGGATGGCGCCGACAGCCGCTGGGGCATTGATATCACCAATAACTCGACGCTGGAAGTGGCCGCCGTGCAGTATCCCATGTTCCAGGGGATACGCGTGGGCGCGGACAGCGAAGACGACACCCTTATCATTCCCTCCTTCTGGCGGCAACTCGTGCGCAATCCTGTCGCGTGGAACGCCCGCCCCATCCGCGAGCTGGCGATGCACTGGACCTACCTGTATGACGACCACGCGGGCTTGTATCTCGGCGATCACAACTGGCCGATGCATGATCTGACGGTCTTCCCCACTCGCAACGACCCCTCCACGCTGAACTACGGCTTCATCCGCGAGTACCTGGTGGCGCCGGGAGCGACGGTGCGCGCCCCGGATACAATGGTCGCCGCGCGCCCGGGCGGAAGCTGGCACCCCGGGGCGGATATCTATCGTGCCGCCATGCGCGGCAAGATTCAGCCGCCCGCGACCCCGGCGTGGACGCGCCGCATGGACGGCTGGTGTACGGGGCCATCGAACGATTACCCCTATGCCGGCTATTCGGCGATTGCCGCCACCCACGACCGCGCGCTGCAGCGCGGTCTGGGCTACTATATGGGCGGCAACCGCGCGCAGATTGACGGCCCCATGGAGTATGTCGGCATGTGGCCGACCTACTGCCCGGCCTACGGCACGCTGCGCGAGTTCCAGGACGTGCTGCGCGAGGTGCGCGAGAACGGTGGACATACCAACTGGTACTTCAACTGGCAGCTCCTCAGTCCGGCGCGCATCGTGAATCGTCCGCGCATCGCCGGCCTCATTCCGCGGGCGTGGGTAGAGCACCCGGTGCAGTGGTTCTCCAAAGAAGATTATCAGAAGACTGCCCTGCGCTGGTATACCTGGGGCGAGGCGCAACTCGCCACCGACGAGGACGAGTTGGTGCAGTGCGTAGGCAGCGAGCGCTGGCAGCGGCACCACGCTGAGCGCACCGCCGACTGGGTGAAGCTCTATGGCGCCGACGGCATGTATTACGATCAGCTCTCCTGCGTCAACAACATGTGCGGCAGCCTGGAGCACGGGCACACCGATTACGGCGTATGGGGCTGGTCCTGCGCTACTGATCTGGGCCGTATCGCCGCCGACATGCGCAAGATCAACCCGCACTTCATTACCAGCGGCGAAGGCTGCAACGACCTCATCGGCCAGGCGGTGGATTTTCACATGACCAGCGGCGTCTGGAACCGGCTGGAGATCTTCCGCTACTGCTTCCCCGAGCAGATGCTGCTGGACGGCGGCTGGAACGGCGGCGCCTGGCAGGGTAACGACCGCTTCCGCTACATCTGGATGACCGGCGCGCGTTTTGAAGGCCTGCCGGATAACCCGTACTGCAACCAGCTTCAAGCCCTCCGCCGCAAGGTGAGCCAGCTCATCTACCCGGCGCGCTTCATGGATACCGTCGGATTGGAGATGAAACTCGGCGAGCAAGTCATCGCTAACCCGCCGAAGGTCGCCACCTCCGGCGTGGAGATCGCTCCGGTGAAAGGGCCGCAGGCGAAGTGGTTCCTGCTGAGCGCGCCGAGCAAGGGTGCGGTCATTAATATCATTCAGGACGCGGATGGCGTGCGGCGCGAGACCATCCCGCTGTTTATCAGCGTCCCTACTGCTGAATTTGGTCCCGTGAGGGCGGCCTGGGTGCTGCGGCTGGACGGAAAGATCGAACGCCTGCAAGGTGCTGAGAAAGACGGCCGCTTCACCTTCGCCGCGCCGCTGGACGAATCCGCCTGCACCGTGCTGCTGGTGAATCAGGTCGGGCCGCAGATCACCAATCTGGACCTGCCCTTCGCCGCCGCGCCGGGGGCGAAGATGACGGGATCGGCGACGTTCACCCATTTCGGGGCAACGCCGGCGAAGGTGGGCCTGCGCTGGACCGCTCCCGCCGGTTGGACCGGCGCCGCCGACACGGTGGAGCTGCAGCCGGGCGAAACAAAATCGGCGCCGGTGACGCTGACGCTGCCGGCAGCGGCTGCGCAAAATCGCTACAATCTCACCCTCGTCACCGAGGCGGGCGGCGCGAAG
>JAKIYB010000160.1:0-345 GCA_022708765.1 Armatimonadota bacterium
CCTGGTTGGGCTATTGTCAACTACGGCACGCCCTCCGCGCGCATTGAGGACGGCCGACTGCTGGTGTCGCTGCTACGTTCGCCGGGGTTCGGGCACTGCCTGGAGCGTTACGCGCAGGATTATCCCATGCCGACCAGCGGCATTCGCGACGGCGGCTGGCATCATTTCACCTTGAGCTTCATGCCCTACACAGACCCCGCGAAGATGGCGCTTATCGCCGCCGCGCTCAACACCCGACCACCGAGCGTACTGGCGCACAAGTGTCCGGCTGCGACCACCCTTCGCGTGGAGGGCGACGGCGTCGAGGTGCTGGCGGCCAAGCCGCCGTTCAGCGGCGAGGGAGTG
>JAKIYB010000160.1:355-8774 GCA_022708765.1 Armatimonadota bacterium
CTCCAGCTTCCCGCCGGTGCGCGGGTGTATGACTGCACCATGCTGGAAGATGCGCGCGCCGAGATCGGCGCGACGATGGCGATGCAGGCGTTTGAGATGAAAACACTCTGGGTGAAGTGAATCGGAAGTGGGCGCAATGAGTGCGACCGGGTAGCGCCATCCCATGCTGTTTCGTGGCGCATTACCAGCATGCGGATACTCTTCCTGGGCGAGACAGCGCAGTGCTTCACAGGCTGATTCAGCCCCGTCGCGCCTTTACGCTTGACGCGATATCGCCTATAATGGCAGGAAGTAGTTGTGCGCATGGATGCGCCGTGCGCGCTATTGCACAGCCGTGTCGTGAAGACGATGCGGACGTTTACCATACACATAGTCGTGACGCGGAAGGAGCAGTTATTATGGGTTTACGTATTTTTGGCTTCATTTTCAGCGCGGTTATCGCATTTGCCACCTCTGTGATCGGGCACGCGCTGGCAAAATTCTTCCTGGCGGTGGTAGAGAACAACGCAAAACTGCCACTGTCGCCGCTGTATAAGACGCTCACACCGGTGGGAGTGGTCTTCATCTTCGCCATCATCGGCTTCTACCTGGGCACGCGCCTTTTCCGCGGCATGGCGGAGGTGGCGAACAGCCTGAAGCGCATTCCGGCGGAGGATAAGATCGCCAGCACGTTCGGCACGCTCATCTCGCTTATCCCGGTGGTGCTGGTCTGGGCGGTGACGCTGATTCTGGTGAATCCCGAGCAATT
The DNA here is from genome assembly GCA_022708765.1 of Armatimonadota bacterium. Classification (GTDB taxonomy): domain Bacteria; phylum Armatimonadota; class Hebobacteria; order CAIYQO01; family CAIYQO01; genus JAKIYB01. The sequence continues at coordinate 1,104 of JAKIYB010000160.1, forward strand.
CCCGATGCTGGCGCTGGTGGCGGTGCTGCTGCTGGCCTCGGTCTTCATCATCTGGTTGGGCAACGTTATCGCGCTCAGCATGAAGGACGAGATGAAGTTCCTCATGCCCGGGCGCGCGAGCGGCGGCGCGTCCCCCGCGGTGGCGCAAGCGGCGGGCGGGGCCACGCCGAAGCTGCTCGACACCAATATCATCATTGACGGCCGCATCTACGATATCTGCCGCGCGGGCTTTCTGGAAGGGACGCTCATCCTCCCCGGTTTCGTGTTGGAGGAACTGCACCACATCGCCGACTCCGCTGACGCGCTACGTCGCAACCGCGGCCGCCGCGGGCTGGATATCCTGCATCAGTTGCAGACGGAGATGGAAGGCTCACTGCGCATCCTCGACCGCTATAAGGTCACCTTCGCCCCCGGCGACGGCGTAGATATAAAACTGGTGAAATTGGCGAAAGCGATGGGCGCGGATATCGTCACCAACGACTATAATCTGAACAAGGTCGCCAAACTGCACGGCGTACGGGTGTTGAATATCAACGAACTCGCCAACGCGGTGAAGCCGGTGGTGCTGCCGGGTGAAGAACTGGTGGTGACCATCGTGCGCGAAGGGAAAGAGTATAACCAGGGCGTGGGCTACCTGGACGACGGCACCATGGTGGTGGTGGAAAACGGCAAGAAGATGCTGGGCGACACCGTGGCCGTCACCGTCTCCAGCGTGCTGCAGACGGTGGCCGGGAAGATGATCTTTGCCGATCTGAAATACGAAGGGCAGGAGGACAGCGACGACGGTAGCGGTTCTTATTCCGGCCGCGGGGGCCGGCGAAAGACTACGTAGCCCGGAGCGGAAAGCCTGGGTGTCGCTGGGAGGGCGCCCGTTGTTGACGCACGCCCTCGACACCTTTCGCGCCCATCCGGCGGTGACGGAAATCCTCCTCATCATTGCCGAGGATGATATGGAGCGCGCACGGGCGCTCATCGCCGAAGGCCCCGCGACCGTGACGGAAAAGGTGGTGCCGGGCGGCGCGCAGCGGCGCGATTCCGTCTGGCAGGGCTTGCAGGAGATGTCGGCCGGTACGGATATCGTGCTCATTCACGATGCCGCCCGGCCCTTCGTCTCTCACCGGGTCATCAGCGCGTGTATTGACGCGGCGCGCGCGCATGGCGCGGCGGTGGTCGCCTGCCCGGTAGCCGATACGCTCAAGCGCGCGAACACCGAAGGCGCGGTGGATATCACCGTGGACCGCACCGGGCTGTGGGGCGCGCAGACACCGCAGGGTTTCCGCGCCGACCTCGCGCGGCGCATCTACGCCCGCGCCATCGCCGAGGATTGGCCGGTCACCGATGACGCCGGCGTTGCCGAGCGCGCCGGACACCGCGTGCACCTGGTGGAAGGCGAGGCGATGAATTTCAAGATCACCGGCCCCGACGACCTGGCCATGGCGGAACGCCTGCTGGCCGGAGCCGCGGCGTTGCACTCCCCACCCCGCACGGGCGGAGTGACGGTGCCGCACGCGCTGGGCCTGCTGGGACATTCGGATGCCGACGTGCTGACGCACGCCATCATGGATGCCCTGCTGGGGGCCGCCGCGCTGGGGGACATCGGGATGCATTTTCCCGACACCGATCCGCAATACCGCGGCGTCTCCAGCCTCAATTTGTTACGGCAGGTTGGCGCATTCCTGCGCCAGCAGGGGTATACTGTAAGTAACATTGACGCGACGGTTGTCGCGCAGGCGCCGAAGCTGGCGCCCCACATCCCTGCGATGCGGGCACGGCTGGCGGAGGCGCTGGAGGTTACCGTCGCGCGCGTGTCCGTGAAGGCGACCACGACCGAAGGGTTGGGGTTTGCCGGAGAGGGCGCCGGGATGGCGGCGTATGCTACGGCATGCCTCCGCCGGGCCGAACCGCTCTCGGAACTGGCGTGAATGGCCGCGAGTCATTCACCGCATCCCGATCCCCGGGATGCCGGGTATGAAAGAAAAGGAGTGCGAGCGATGCAGATCATTTTCACCGGAAAACATCTTGATGTGACCCCGTCGCTGCGGGAGTATGCCGAGACGAAGCTCTCCAAGCTCAGTCGCTTCTTCGACCACGTGCAGGAAGCGCACGTGACGGAGAGCATCACGCGCGGGCAGCACATCGTCGAAGTGACGCTCAAGGTGGACGGCACCCTGATCCGCGCCGAAGAGCGCACCAGCGATATGTATACCTCCCTCGACCAGGTGGTGGATAAACTCGAAGGCCAGCTTCGCCGCTATAAGGAGCGCTTCATCACGCGCACGCAGGAGGCGCTGGGCGGCCAGAAGCCCACCGAACTGGTGGCGGCCGCCACCGCCACCCCCGCCGAAGAGGAAGAGCCGCTGCCGGAGATCGTGCGCACCAAGCGCTTCGCCGTGAAGCCGATGGGGCCGGAAGAGGCCGCGATGGAGATGGAGCTTATCGGCCATGACTTCTTCGTCTTCCGCAACTCGGAAAGCAACGAAGTGAACGTCATTTACCGCCGCCGCGATGGCAACTACGGGCTGATCGAGCCGCTGTAAACCCGTCGTGACAGCGTTGAAACGGTGCCGCCCCCTCCGGATACGGAGGGGGCGGCTGTTTGTCAGGATGGATACAGGTTCCCTCGGCGGGACAAGGGGATCGTCCACCATACTACTCCGTTATGTATAAAACCATAGGTAATTCGGTGACAGCCAGCCCGATTGCATCGGGGAGGCAGTCGCCGAATTACTGAGCATCCACATACCGGAGTAGCAACGATCACGGTTCAGCGCGCCGCCGGCAGCCGGGGATGCGCGGCGGCGCGCATGCGCCGGGTTACGGCGTCCAGTAGCTGGTGGCGCGGAAGAGCGGGCCGTTCCGGAACTCCGTATCGGCCAGGATGTAGCCGAAGGTGGTGTTGTTCGTGTTGCGGCCGTCGTTCATCGCCAGCACCCGCAGCGTGCGGATGAGCGGATACTCAAACTCGCCGGGCGTCACGGTGGGATTCTCCGGCACCAGCCAGCGATACTTGGGATTCTGGTTCGGGTAGAGCTTGCCGTTCAGGCTGAGGATCGTCACCTTGTCCGCATCGGCGAAGGCGGCGGAGCAGTAACCGATGCCGTAAGGGTCGGCGGCAACCTTCTCCACCATCTCGGCGTCATCCGTGACGGTGACGGCCTGGCTGCCGATGGCGGCGTTCAGCACCCCGGCGCTCTCCGCGTAGACTCGCGCACCGCTGTGTCTGTCCAGCGTGTAAGCCTGGTAGACATTTGCGCTGTAGCCTTTGTAGGTCGCGTCGCAGAAGAGCGTCGCCAACTGCGCGGTGCCGGTGTCGTGGTCATCCGCGGCAAGGCCGCCCGTCGTGATTTTGCTGTTTCTCGACACAATGAACACGACGGCATCGCGGGCGATATCCTGCAGCGCCTGGTTCGCGGCGGGGTGATGGTTTGCACTCTGTTGTCGGCGATGCCCCAGACGAACTGGGCGCCTGCCAGCGCGCGACGCCAATCAGCGTTTTTCGCGGTGGCAACGGTGACGTTCGTCACGTCGCCCGCGCCTTTGAAGCCACGGGTGAAGACTTTTCCGCCTTTTGCCATCCACACCTCCGCCGCCGCCGCGACGATGGGCATCGTCGCATAATCACCGCCGATGGTGATGGTGCTGGCCACCGGCGCGATGCCGGTCGGGGCGTTGGGCAGTTGGATGCCGCCGCCGTAATTCTGCACGAGGCCAAGCCCCACCGCCTGATAGAAGGCGCGTCCCGGGCCGTAGTCTATAGCCTTCAGGTTCGCCTGCTTGCCGGGAAAGAATTTGGCGTGGCCGTCACAAAAGCCCACCACCACACCGCCATGACGCGGTTCCAATTCCACCGCGGTGTTGGCCGCCGCAGAGGTGGGATCCACCAGCGCGCCTCCGCCGATGAGGCCGCCGCCATCCGCCCAGGCGCGGGAGGGGGTGGCGTCGGCGATGGCGCCCACCTCGGAAGGCGCGCGCACCTGGGCCTCGTTGCAGCCGGTGCCGTCCGCGCGCACCAGCAATCCGCTGTAGCCGTAGCTGATGGGGCGCGTTTTGTCGTTGGCGGCGTCCGCCGGACAGAAGAAGATCTTCTGCGTGCCGGCATAGTTCTCGATGGCCGTATTCCAGGCGGCGCCGGGGAAGCGGTTGCCGTTATCCTGGGCATACATCTGCACGGCCATGGCCAGTTGGCGCACCTGCGAGGTGCAGCTCACCTTCAAGGCGTGTATCCGGGCCTTCTGGAAGACCGGAAACAGGATCGAGGCGAGGATCGCGATTATCGCGATCACCACCAGCAGTTCGATGAGGGTGAACCCTCGTTTCAACAGACGGGAACACATGGTACTCCTCCTTTCGTTTTCGCGTGCCAGTTGGGTGATCCCTCGGGAGTTCCCGGTCCGTCAGGATCGCTTTCCTCTTTCAGCGTATCCCTGGTAACCGGCCGTGGAGCGCCTGGAAAGGCAAAGTGCATTAAACTCGCGTTAACCGGCCTTAAACTTCATAACCGGATCGGCATCGGGAGTTAATGTTCTTGATCCGTGAAGCGGGGAAGTGTTAAATGAGGGGCGTAGCGCTGTTCAGTTACGATTGGACGTCTTCCCCCGCTTTTGGGTACACTACCCCTATGCAGTTGACCGAACAGCACTATGCCCATCCGGCGGGGGAGTCGCCGGCGTATGATATGCTGCTGGCGTGCAGCAAATGCGCCACCTGTCTGCCGGCGTGTCCATCCTACGCGGCCACCATGCGGGAGACGCAATCACCGCGCGGGCGGGTGCAGCTCGTGCGCGCGCTGGAAGAAGGCCGGCTGGCGAATTCCGAGCGGCTGCGCGAGTCGCTGTGGACCTGCCTGGACTGCCGGGCCTGCGAGACGGTCTGCCCGAACGGCATCACCCCCGGCACGCTGGCGACGCATGTGCGCGCGGATTTATATGAAGGCACCTCGCTGGGACGCTGGTTAAAGCGCCTCATCCTCGGGCCGCTGCTCTCCTCGCCTGGCTTGCTGGAGACGGGATTCGGCATGATGCGGCTGGCCTATCAGCGCACCGGCCTGCAGCACCTCGTGCGCTCCGCCGGCCTGCTGAAGATCGCCCCCAACGTAGCGCGGAGCGAGCGCTACCTGCCCCCAATCCCGGCAAAGTCGGTGCGCCAGAGCCTGCCGGAGGTCATCCCCGCGCGGGGCGAGACGAAGGGCCGTGTCGGCTTCTTCCTCGGCTGCGCCATGAACACCGTCTTCGCCGATGTCACCCGCCGTTCCATCAGCGCGCTGACAAAACTTGGCTTCGAAGTCGTGATGCCGAAGAGCGTCATCTGTTGCGGGGCGCCGCAGGTGTCGCTGGGCGAGATGGACCTGGCGAGGAAGATGGCCCGCCATAACATGCAGTGTTTCGACGGCCTCGATATCATCCTTACCGACTGCGCGGCCTGCGGAGCGGAGATGAAGCACTACGCCTCGCTGCTCGACGATTCATCGGTCGAAGCCTTTTCCGGCCGCGTGCGCGATTTTGCCGAGTTCGTCGAGCCGCTGGTGCCCGACGTCACCGCCGACATCGGCTCCATCACCTACCACGCCCCCTGCCACCTCGCCCACGCCCAGGGCGTCTGCAAGCCGCCGAAGACGCTGCTAAAGCGCCTCTGCCCCGGCTATGTGGAACTGCCCGAACACGACCGCTGCTGCGGCAGCGCCGGCATGTACTGGATGCTCTACCCGGAGATCAGCGACAACGCGCTGGCGCGCAAACTCGCGAATATTCGCTCGACAAGCGCCCGCACCGTCGCCACCGCCAACCCAGGCTGCCTCCTCCAACTCATCGCCGGCAAAGGACCGGAGGATACGTGGGCCGTGCGGCATTTGAGCGAGATTGTGGATGAGGCGTTGGGGTAGGGAACAGGGATTAGGGGTTAGGGGTTAGGGATATTATGCCATCCCGAAGGGATCGCTGTTGTTAGCCACGGGTAAGGCGCCTTCTAATCCCGAAGGGATCGCAGCCGTTAGCCACGGGTGCAGCGCAAGCGGAACCCGTGGTATCCGGCCCCAGAAAAACTCCCGAGCCCCGAAGGGGCGACAGCAGACCTACAACCAGATGTACCGCGGATCATACGCAATCTGGTGGCGCTGGAGAAAATCTAAAAATTCCTCCTGGAATGATACCGCCCGATGATGCTCCTCCTGATGCTCGATATACCGTTTGACGGCATCTAGTCCGGTCACGCTGATCGAGAATGCTCCATAGCCCTGCTGCCAGGCAAAGTCCCGCAGCGCTGGGAACGTTTTATGAATCCATTTCGACGAATCAGCCTTCAAGTCACGAATCGCCGAGGCAATCGCCAGCGTTTTACTTATCGAGCCCAGGACATGAATATGGTCGGTCGCGCCACCGACTTTGATCGAGATGCCGCCCATCCCAAGCATAATGCCGCCTAAATATTCGTGGATACGAGGAGCGGTTTCGCGATGAAGAAGGGGGCGGCGGTCTTTTGTGCTGAAGACGATGTGGTAGAACAACGCGGTAAATGAGCCGGACATGGTATCCTCCAGCTGTCGCCCCTTCGGGGCTTGGGTATTTGTCGGGGCCGGGTACCACGGGTTCCGCTACCGCTTCACCCGTGGCTAACGGCTGCGATCCCTTCGGGATTCAACGTTTGCGAGTCCTTCGAGATCAGATTTTCGTGATTCCCACCGCTATCTCCGCGTCCCCCAATTCCGCCGTGGTGGTGTAGGCGCCGGTGTCGGCGAATGCTACCGTGTCCGCCAGCGTTTCCGCCTTCAGGTAGTCGAGAAACGGCTGCAGTTGCGCGGCCAGTGCCTCCGGCAGTTGCAGGAAGAGCGCGATGTGGTCGCTGATCTGCAGGCCGGCGTCTTTGCGGGCGTCCTGCACGGTGCGCACCAGGTCGCGCGCCAGTCCCTCGCTGATGAGTTCCGGTGTCAGCTCGGTGTTCAGCGCCACCACATAACCACCTTCTTCCGCCACGGCGAAGCCTTCCGGTGAGGAGGACTCGATGAGGATTTCCTCGCCGGTCATCTCCAGCGTCTGGTCGGCAACAACCAGCGAGAAGGTCTCGCCGGCCTTCGCCTGCTCGACGATGGCGGCGGCGTCCGCCTGTGGCAGCTTCTCCAGCACGGCGCGCAGCGCCGGCACCAACTTGCCATACTTGCGGCCCACCACCGGCAGGTTCGGCTTCAGGCGGTACTGCACCAGCCCGCTGGAGCCTTCCATGAAGCGCACCGCCTTCACGTTCAGTTCGTCGCGCAGTTCATCCATAAAGCGCGTGAGCGCGTCTTGCTCTTCCTGTCCGGGCACGTGCACCAGCATCTCCGCCAGCGGCTGGCGCACTTTCATCCCGCTTTCGGCGCGCGCCGAGCGGCCTAACTCCGTCACCTGCAGCAGCACCGCCATGTCGCGGTCAAGTTGCGGTTCTACCAAACTCTCATCCGCCGCCGGCCAGTCGGCGAGGTGAACGCTCTCCGGCAGGTTCGTGTCAACCGAGGCGGCCAGGTTCCGGTAGATTTCCTCGCTGACGAAGGGCGCGAAGGGCGCCATCAGCTTCGCCACCGTCACCAGGCAGGTGTGCAGCGTGGAGTAGGCGGCGTTCTTATCGGCGTCGCCCTCGCTCTTCCAGAAGCGGCGGCGGTTGCGGCGCAGGTACCAGTTGGAGAGCAGATCCACGAACCCCTCG
>JAKIYB010000161.1:0-3591 GCA_022708765.1 Armatimonadota bacterium
CAGATGGTTACGGAGAAAATAAAAGATTGTTTATTTGAAAAAAGTAGCCATAAGACCACCTGTGCGGTTGGTTTTGGTGGGCGAGCGGTATGTGGTTGTCACGGTACGGGCGGGAGTGTAGCACACATGGGTTCTTTTGTCAAGCAGGCGTTTGCTTTTGGGGTGTAGGGGAGGGAGGAACCGCAGATTTCGCGGATTGGCGCGGATGGAAGACAGGGTGACCAAACCATCCCGTTCGTAGTGAGCTACGCAGTGGAGCGGAGTAGCGTTCGGGTATAGTTCCGGTCACGGATTGCATCGGCGGACGGCACTCCGCTCTGCTGCGTGCCTGACTACGAACGGGATGGATTGGTCGCCTTGACGATATACGAGTGCCTCTTTGGTGTCCCAGTTTCTATCAACCGGGGTTACTGGTCTGGTTGTTGATTCGCTGCCTCTTTTTCTCCCGCTTGCTTGTCAGCAAAGTATTGTGCCCCGTTTCGCAACTCGTGAATATGACGGTAGATCGCATCGGGGGTTCGATAGACATCACAAGAGCGCAGGCCGGTTAAATAGTCGAAGTAGAGTTTCTTAAACGCGTCGGTATTCTCCATCGGTGTATCGTCAAATAACTTACCTGAGGGTTTCCAGTTACACGCTACCCGAATACGTTCGAGGATGCGTTCATAGTACGGGATGGCTTCGGCATAACGCTTATCGCTAATTACACGCTCTGCGGCAATATAACACCCATAGCAATCGTCAGGGAAGGCTTTGAACAGGTTTGCCAGCGCTGGTGCGTATTCGTTGGGGTACAATCGGTTTTCATACCCTTGATAATATCGCATGACTAAATGGCGCAGCCGCATCAACTCGTCAAACTCGTCCTTCTTCTTCCGACCGAACAGCCGCACCTGTAACAGGTTTGCCACATTGCCTTCCATCTGCAACCAATCGGTTTGATTCTGCCTGGCGACTGTCCGGTCAAATCGGCCGGTGATGGTAATCGGGCCTTCCGGCCATCCCTCTGCGACGTGCACTTCAACCAGGCAATCAATACAACTCCATTTTGGTTTCCCCTGGGGTGAAACCAGATATTGGAGTTTGACGTTATCCTCCGGAAGACGCGTCGTTTTCTTTGTCTGTAGATCGGTCACATCAATCGTCACGCGAAAGGATTCGAAGGCGCGTTCCCAGTATTTAAGGTCGCCATTTTTCGTGCTTGGGCGATATATCGAGAGATAAAACCGTATCGGCGTCGGGTCGTCAACCAGAATGGTCGCCTGGTTGTTAAAGTAGAGGAGTGGCTGCACCGTGGCGGTCACGGTTTCACCCCTGACGCCGCCGTGCAGCAGCACAATCGTTGCCCAAAGGAACAGCAGGTGGCCTGTCCAGTGTATCCGCATGGTGCTTCCTCCTCATCCAGGGGAGCCGACGCATGACTTGTTCACTATTCAGTGTATCACAACCAGCCGCACATCAAGCGTCTCGGGAATAAAAATAATGTCTGATGATATACTGTGGACGCGGCTGTGGTCGGCTTCCAAACGGAGCTATTCCCACGTCCGGGGCGCAAACGCGGACGGCACTCCGCTCTGCTGCGTGCCTGACTACGAACGGGTTCTGACGGGAGCTAGCGGATGGGTGGTATTCCTTTCTTCCTCTGCTCTCCGTCTATGCAAGTTCGCGGCGTTGTTTCCCATCTGTTGGGCAGGGAAGGCTGCTGATTACGCGAATAACATCAGGAATACATTTGCTGGAGGACAATTGATGGCACAGGTTATTGGAGCATCCGGTACGTCGCCACGGAAGCTGGCGCGACGGCGACGAATGATGAAGACGTTCTTGCTCTGTTTTTCCGGCGTTTCGCTCGTGGCGCTAGCCGGTTATCTCGTTTGGGCTTGGAACAGCACTCTTAGAAGCTGTACGAAAAGTCTCCGCCGCCACCTGGCTGGTCCTCTTCACCGGGCTCTTTGGCGGCGTGCCTTACCCTATCGAGCCTGGATAGGCTTTCGGCCCGCCTTCGCGATCCAGGCGAAGATGCCTCCGCCATCTGACGACGCAGACTTTCCGTACAGCTTCTTAGCAAATCCCTCGCAAAAGTTGTGACAAGCATACTTCTGATCGGGGTTCCGGTCTTCTTCTTAGTAAGATGGTTCATTCAAGATACAATCAAAGAGCATACAGATTTGACGAAGCGCATTCGTGACGCGGAAGGGGGCGCCTGGGCGGAGGACATCATCGGCGCTCTCCTTACGAAGCTGCCTGACTCCTACGTCGTCATTCATAATCTCCCTTTCGCGGGAGGGGATATTGACCACATTGTGGTTGGTCCAACAGGCCTGTTCGTCATTGATACGAAGAGCCATTCAGGCCGTGTCCTGATTGCAGACGGCGCCGTCACCCTCAATGGACATGCTTTCGAGAAAGATATTGTTGGACAGATCCACGACGGCGCGAAGTGGCTGGAGGAGATGCTGCTGGTCGAAGGCGGGATCGAAGTGAAACCGATTCGGATAATTGCCTTCACCCGCGCTTATGTCGAGTATAAAGACAAGCCACCGTATAAAGGGGTGACGCTCCTTCATCGCAGTTATCTTAACCGCTCAATTCTCAACCATGACGGTTCGTGCCCGCAGATAGATGCGATTGTTGAACTGCTCAAGCGAAAGGTCACCATTGAACAACCCGCGGCATCACCTCAACCTTGATCTGTCATGGGAACTCTGGCGCGTATTACACTGTCTCGCAAGCAGTTCTCTATTGCGCACAATGGAGACAGGGAGAATGCGAGTCCACCGGACGGCTTACCGAGCCAGTCGGAAGACGTCACCAGCCGCCCCGGCGCCACCTCTTTAAACACGCGCATGGCTTGCACCCCTTGCTTTTTCACAGTGGCTATCTTCATCGTCCCTCCACTCTCTCCCCCTTCCCGCTTAGGGAAGGGGGGCGGGGGTTAGGAGAACCAGGCGCATCGTCCCGCCGGCGCTCACCTCTCCCCCCGGCCCCCTCCCCTAAGCGGGGAGGGGGAGGCGACGCGCGGGAGGGGTGGGAAAGGTGGGCACGGGAGGTACGCGCGCGGCTCGACGAAGTCTCGCCCAATGCCATTCAAACAAGGATTCTCGCCCGTCAGCGCGACCTCCCCGATTTCTTCGGGGCGGGCTCCCACCTGTCCCTCCCCTGGTGGGTGAGAAGACGGAGCGTTTCGAGTACGAGCACGAGCACGAGCACGAAAAGGTGGGGCGTGCTGGTCGGACACGGGGCATAAACTTCCATCCTGCGCGCCAGGGCCGGTGCGCGCTACGATACGGGGTGTTACGCCTCTAATAAAAAATCGCTCTCGCGCAGGCTGTAGCCGCGAATCTGGCCGCGGGGCCAGTCATCCACGATGTAGTTGACGATGTAGATTTCGCCGTCGGGGAACTGGACCCAGCCGGAATAGCCGAGGTCGGAGTGGGGGCTGCGGTCGAAGTCTACGGGGAGGATGCGGCTCCACTGGTCCTTGCGCTCGGTAGCTTTGGCCGATTCGACGTCGGTGAGGGCGGCGAAGAAATTTTGTGTCCAGGTGCCCACCCAGCCTTTGCCGCCCTGCATGAAGCGGTGGGTGATCAT
>JAKIYB010000161.1:3601-8721 GCA_022708765.1 Armatimonadota bacterium
CGGCCGCTCTGCAGCAAGCCGGCCACCGGGCGATGGCAGCCGGGCAGCGGGGCGCGGTAGGGGCCGTGCCAGCTCATACCGCCATCGTCGGAGATAGCCTTGTAGGCGTCCCACCCCTGGCCGGAGTTCTCGCGCAGATAGCAGACCAGCGCCCCGTCGGGCAGTGGCAGAATGCTCCCCTCGCAGAGGTTCAGCCCTTCCTGGCTGGCGATGGTGATGGGGTCGCTCCAGGTGACGCCGTGATCGGCGGATATCCACAGCCGCGGCTCCAGGAAATTATGCGCGGGACCGCGGCGGTGGCAGGAGAGCAGCCAGCGGCCGTCGGACAATTCCAGCAGCTTGTCGGGCACAATGCCGATGGCGGGGGTGTCATGCGGGCCGTCCCAGGTGGCGCCGTCGTCGCCGCTGAACCACAGGTGGTTCGTCAGCTTGTCATCCTGACGATGCTCCCAGCCGACGATGTGGTCGCAGACGATGACGAGCCGGCCGTCGCGCAGGCGGCTGATGCGCGCGCAGTTCCAGTATTCGTCGCCCTGGTCCTCCACCAGCACCCGCGGCTCGTTCCACGTTCGCCCGCGATTCACGCTCTCCGTCACGCACAGCGCGGTGTATTGCCGATTGCCGTGGTGGATGCAGCGCATGAAGGTACAGACCAGCTTTTCCGAGGGCAGCAGCACGACATCCGGCCACGCCAGATACAGCGAATCATGGCGGCTGACGAGGAATTTTTCGATCATGGCGTAACGATAGCAAAGCCTTCCCCGGAAGGCAAGCAATTTGCTCCATTTCCCTCTGGTTTTTTTCGGCGATACCGATTATTATGGTGGGCGTTTGGGTTCACCTCTCTCCCCGCCTCCCTCCCTTAAGCGGGGAGAGGGGGGATTCGGTGAGTCGTGGGTGAACCTTAGCAACGATTCCGTAGAGAGGCACTTGTATTATGCTCTATCGCGCACTTGGCAACTCCGGCATGCGGATTTCGGCCATCGGCCTGGGCACCTGGGCTATCGGCGGCACCTGGTGGGGCGGCACGGATGAGGCGGATTCCATCGCCGCCATCCGCCGCGGGCTTGACCTGGGGATCAACCTCATTGACACTGCTCCCGTTTATGGCTTCGGCCTTTCCGAGGAACTGGTGGGGAAAGCCATCAAGGGCTACGACCGCGACAAAGTGGTGGTCGCCACCAAGGTCGGTCTCGCCTGGCAGACTACCGAGGGGCAGCTCTTTTTCGAGATGGACGGCAAGAGCGTCTACCGCTGCCTGCGCCCGGAGAGCATTCGTTATGAGGTGGAGCAGAGTCTGCGCCGGTTGGGCGTGGACTCCATTGACCTGTATCAAACACACTGGCAGGAGAATACCACCCCTATCGCCGATACGATGGGCGCGCTGATGGAACTGAAGGCAGAGGGGAAAATCCGCGCCATCGGCGTGAGCAACGCCACCCCGGCGCAGATGCGGGAGTACCTGGCGGTGGGGCCGCTGGACAGCAATCAGCCGCTGTATAACATGCTCGACCGTGGTATCGAGGCGGAGGCGCTGCCCTTCTGCCGCGAACACGATATCGCCATCCTTTCCTACTCCTCGCTGGCGCTGGGCCTGCTTACCGGGAAAATTGATCCGCATCGCGAGTTCGGCGAGGGCGATCAGCGCCGCCGCAACCCGCGCTTCACCCCGGAGAACATCACCCGCATGAACGGCCTGCTGGAGCAGTTCGCTCCCTTCCGCGAGAAGTATGGCCTGGACCAGACCCAACTCACCATCGCCTGGACCATCAGCCGTCCGGGCGTCACCTGCGCCCTCGTCGGGGTGCGCAACGCGCGGCAGGCGGAAGAGCTCGTCCGAGGTGGCGGCGTGGAAATTTCCACGGCCGACCTGACGGCGATGGACGCGATTATCGCGGGATTTGGCGACTGAGCCCTCACGGCCACCCCCTGAAGATGGCGGCTAACGATGGGAAGCACGCTGATGCTCTTTAACAATTGCATAGCGCTATGGCGAGGAATGCGGGCACTGAAGTACCCCCCTGCGAGGCCAGGCGGCCAGGCGTCCCGCTGCAGGGACGCACCGGTTCGAGCGGCCGACCGGGTACCGAGCAGAGCGCTATTCAAATATCAAAGAGCATCAGCGCGCTGGTGACCTGCTGAACTCAATCCGCTTCAGCGTCCTTCCCATTGTTAGCGCCCTCCTTCAGGGGGGTGCGTTACGCCGCCCGTTCTTCCGCCCGCGCGTAAAGGCCGGTTAACCGCCCTTCCGCCAGCACGTGGCCGTGCATGGCGCGCATAAGTTGGGCGTGGGTGGCGCGCGGGGGGAGGTCGAGGCGCTGATCAAGGGCGAAGACGCGAAACTGGTAGCGATGCGCCCTTCCGCGCGGCGGGCATGGCGCGGTATAGCCGATGCCCTGCGCGGTGTTGACTCCCTGCAGGCCGCCTTCGGGCAGGTGCTCGCGTGGGGGAATGCTTTCATCGAGAGCCAGGGTGTTGGCCGGCAGGTTGTACAGCACCCAATGGATGAATGGCCCGCGCGGGGCGTCGGGATCTTCGCAGAGCACCACGAAACTCTCCGTCGCCTCCGGCGCGCCTTCCCACGCCAGCGGCGGCGATACGCCGTCACCATCGCACGTGTAGCGCGCCGGGAGCGTCTCTCCCTCGCGAAATGCCGCACTCGTGACCCGCAATGCCATCGGCTTCCCTCCCGTGTCCCTTCCAGTATACGGCGGGACGCGGCGATGGCGGAGCCGTTTTGCCATCAAGCGTGTCTGAGAAGCTGTTATGGCACGACGATCGTCACCCGCGCCGGCCGCGCGGTGCCGCCGGTATCGTAGATTTCCACATCCGCCGTTGTTTCCGGCAGCGGGATGACGCATTCCCGCTCGATGATCTCGCCGGGTTCCAGCGCGTAGGGCCAGCGCGTGCCGTCGGGCAGCGCCATGCAGCCGTCGGCGGGGGTGTCGCCGTCGTTGCGGAGGGCGAGGTGAAGGGTGACACGGTCCGCGGTCTGTTCGACGATCTCCAACCGGCTGCGCACCAGCGGCGGCGGGTTGTCGGTGATGCCGGGCTGCGGCGCGTCGGGACGCAGGCGGAAATCGCCCCAGGCGGGGTCGAGGAAGACCGACTCGTCCGCCGCGACGTTATCGCGCAGCGCCAGCCAGGGCTTGTTCACCGCGTCTTCCGGCCAGCCATAGCGCACGGGTTCACAGCCGACGCAGAGATTGCGCGCGACGATGTTGCCCTCGGGCGGCACGCCGGTACCGATCTCGTAATGCGGCAGGATGGCGGCGATTTCCGGCATTTCCAGCGCCCAGGGCATCGCTTCAATGCGCTCGCGCATGGTGACATTGACCATCTTCTGCCAGATGGGATGCGGGCTGACGCCGCGGGCATCGAAACAGACGGCGCCTTTGCAGTGAATGAAGACGTTATCGTGGATGTGGAAATCGCGCCCGCCGCCCAACCAGATGGCGTCGCCGCCCCACACCACGTTGCCGGCGATGTCGTGGCCGCTCACGCAGTCATCCATGTAGATGGCGCTGGTGCCCAACCCCAGGCCGCCCATGTGATGGATGAAATTACCGCAAATGACATTGCCGCGGAAGGTGTAATCACGCCCGGTGTAAATGGCGCCGGCGTCGCCGGTTTCCAGGCAGACGCGGTATATCTCGTTCGCTTCGATGGTGAAGTCATTTCCCCAGTAGAGGATGCCCTTGTGCGGGGCGTCGTGGATGAGGTTGCGCGCAATGCGGATGCCCACGCCGCCGCCATGCACGCCCGCCTGATAGGTGCGCGACCAGCGGGCGTAGTGATGCAGGTGGCACTGCTCGACGGCATGCCCCGCCGGGGTCAGCGTCTCGCGTTTGCCGCCTTTCACTTCGATGGCGCCGTCGCCGGTGCCGTAGATTTCACAGCCGTAGACGGTATGCGCCGTCCCGCCGCGGATGACGATGCCCAGATTGCCCAGGTTGCGCAGCGTGCAGCGCTCAATGCGCGCGCCCTCGCCACCATCTACCACGATGCCGCTGGCGCGTCCCGCCTCCAGCGTCAATCCCCGCAGGATGAAGTGTGACGCGCCGTCCAGATGGATGAGTGGTTGCTCCAGCACGGAAACGAGCGCCTCTTTGCCATCTTCCGGCGGCCAGAAATAGAGCAGGCTCTGTTCCGCGTCCACGTAGAATTCACCGGGTTCGGTCAGCTCTTCGAGGATATTGAGGAAGTAGAAGCGCTGATCGGGCTTGAAGGCGTAGAGGCCGTGCGGGGGGCGGTTTCAATGGTGCGCGTCTCCACGTCGAGGCGCGTTACGCGCTCGTAGGAATTCGCCCAGTCGTAGCACCAGTAGCCGTGGATCCAGAGGTTGTCATTCGGCGCCCAGCGGCGCGGGCGGTCGCCCGCGTAGTGAAAGCCACCGGCGAGATCGCCCACGTGCTCGCTCCATTCGCTGGCTCTGGCATCCACCACGCCGGCGATGCGGGTGAATTCCCCCGCCTTCGGCCACTGCGCCACCGTCATGGGCCGGCCGCCGTAGAAGAGCTCCAGGTGCGCCGGGGTGATCTTGCAACTAAAGCCGCGCCGGCTGAAATGGCCGCAATCCGCCACCCCCGCCGCGCGCAGATCAGCTACCCGCACGTGTGCCCGTGCTTGCGGCTCCAGCCGTGCCAGCACCGCCGGATCCGTCACCGGACGAAAATCGGTGACCGGCACGCCGCCAAGGAGGCGCGCGGTTGCGCCTTCCTCGGCGCGGATGGTCACATGCGCATCCGCCGTGCCGCTGTCTTCGGCGGTGAAGGTGACGGTGTCGGCAAGACGATAATCGCCCGCCTCCATCCACACCGTCACCCCGAATGGCGGCGGCCCGCCATGCGCGGCGCGGTACGCCCGCAGCGCATCCCGCGCCTCAACGAGGGAGGCGAAGGGGTTGTGTTTTGAGCCGTCGCCCTGGTTGAGTATGGCGGCGGGATTGACGAAGAGATGGAGCATGACGATTACCCTCGAATCAGGAGGCGGCTTCGGCGGGGGTATCCGCAAGCTGCGAGGTGCAGTGCGGGCAACGCGTGGCCGCGAGCGGGATGGCTGACAGGCAATACGGGCAGTCTTTCGTGGTGGGGGATGCCGGCGGCGCTTCCTGCTGTTTT
>JAKIYB010000162.1 GCA_022708765.1 Armatimonadota bacterium
CGACACCACTACGCCGATGATCACGCCGATGCCATAGCCATCGTACTGGACCACAATCGGTGCCACGATCAGCGCCACCAGGTTCATCACCTTGATCATCGGGTTCAGCGCCGGGCCAGCGGTGTCTTTCAGCGGGTCGCCAACGGTGTCGCCGATGACGCCGGCTTTATGGGCATCGGAGCCCTTGCCGCCCAGGAAGCCGTCCTCGATCTTCTTCTTGGCGTTGTCCCAGGCGCCGCCGGTATTGCTCATGAATACCGCCATGAGCTGGCCGGCGAGGATGGCGCCCGCGAGGAAGCCGCCCAGCGCGTCGGCACCGAGCCAGAAGCCAATGAGGATGGGGGAGAAGACGGCCAGCAGGCCAGGTCCGAGCAGCTCGCGCTGCGCGGCGGCGGTGGAGATGGCCACGCAGCGGGCGTAGTCCGGCTTGCCCTTTTCGCCGACGCCGGTATATTCCCAGATGCCCGGGATGGTGCGGAACTGGCGGCGGACTTCCTCAACGAGCTGCACCGCGGCGCGGGAGACCGCGCGGATGGCGAAGCTGGAGAAGAGGAACGGAATGGCGCCGCCGATGAGCAGGCCGACGAACACGTCCGGCAGGTTCACCTGGATGTTGCGGGTGAGGATCTCCGGGTCGCGGGTGGCGACGGTGTCCAGGAAGGAGCGATACAGCGCGACGGCGGCGATGACCGCGGTGGCGATGGCGAAGCCCTTCGTGAGCGCCTTGGTGGTGTTGCCAACCATGTCGAGGCGCGCCACCACGTTATGGGCGGCTTTGTTCTCGCTGCCGTCCGGGTTCTTCAACGCGCCGGACATCTCGAAGATGCCGTTGGCGTTGTCGGAGATCGGGCCGTAGGTGTCCATTGCCAGCACATAACCGGTGGTGGCCAGCAGACCGAGGCCGGCGAGCGCGATGGCGTAGGCGGCGAAGGCCGGATCGGGGAAGATCACGAACGCGCCGTAGATGGTGGCGCCGATTGCGACGATGCCCCACACCGAGGATTCCAGCCCTTCAGCCAGCCCAGAGAGGATGAGCGTCGCCGGTCCGGTCTTCGCGGCGGAGGCGATTTCCGTCACCGGTCTCTTATCGTCAGCGGTGAAGTATTCCGTCAGCTTCGCGATGATGAAGGTCAGCACGATGCCGAGGGCGGTGGCGACGAACGCCAGGAACCAGAAGCGCTCCACCAGCGCGGCCAGTTGGGCATTCGCGCCCGCGGGGGGTACGCCCATGGTCGCCGGGTTGAACACCACATAGGACACTACCGCGAAGCCGAGAGCCGCGATGGCGATAGAGACATACTGCCCGATGTTGATGGGGTGCATCGGGTTCATCTTCGGGTCGTCTTTGCCCTGCACGGCGAGGACGCCGATGATCGAGGCGACGACGCCGACGGCGCGGACGAGCAGCGCGTAGATGACCAGCTTCAGCGTGAAGACGGCGGTGAAGGAGGTTTCGCCGGCGGCGGGCAGCAACGGGCCAAAGCCAGCCGCGTCCAGCGTGCCGCCCACGGCGGCGGCGAGAATGATCGCCGCGACGAGGGTGACTTCATAGGACTCGAAGACGTCGGCGGCCATCCCGGCGCAGTCGCCCACGTTGTCGCCGACGTTGTCGGCGATGGTGGCGGCGTTGCGCGGGTCGTCTTCGGGGATGCCGGCTTCTACTTTACCGACCAGGTCGGCGCCTACATCCGCGGCTTTGGTGAAGATGCCGCCGCCGACGCGCATGAAGAGCGCGGCCAGCGAGCCGCCGAAGCCGAAGCCGACGAGCACGAACATGGCGTTCTGCTGGAAGACCATGAAGGTGATGGTGGCGCCGAGCAGACCGAGGCCAACGGTGAACATACCGGACACCGCGCCCGCCTGGAAGGCGGTTTCCAGCGCCTTTTTGAAGCTGCTCAACGCGGCGTTGGCCACGCGCACATTGCCGCGCACCGCGACGCCCATGCCGATGTAACCGGCCGCATAGGAGGCGGCGACACCGAGCACGAAGGCGAGGGCGACGCCGAAGGCCAGCGTGTTAGCGTCAATACCGGGGATGCCGGCGTACTGCTTCTGATAAAGGAAGAAGAGGCCGATGCCGATGACGATCACCAGCGGGATCATCGTCTTCACCTGGCGGGACAGGTAGGCCATAGCGCCTTCCTGCACCGCGGCGGCCACGCCCTGCATGCGCTCGCTGCCGGGGCTGACGGCCATGGTCTTCTTGTACCAGAAGAAACCGAAGATCAGCGCGAGAACGGCGGCGCCAAGGACGATGAAGAGTGGCAGCCACGCGGCGGGGCCGAAGGGCAACTGGACGGCCTCGCCATGGCTGGCGCCGTTGGCATGCGTCTCGCCCGTCGCGGTTGCGGGCTGATCGGTGGCTTCACCGGTTTCGGTGTCTACCGATGGTTCCGGCGCTTCGGTGGAGCCGGGGAGCAATTCACCGTCTTCGGGAGCGCCCTCATCAACGGGAGCGGTCTCCTCGCCGGTGACGGTGGTGTCATCCGGCGCGGTGACGGGGGACTCGGTCCCGGTCTCGGTGGTGTCAGTGACCGCGGGCTGCTCATCTACCTGCGCCTGGGCGAAGAATTTCGGCCCGGCGAGGATGAACGCGGCCAGCGCGACGACCAGAAAGCCGAGGAACCAGGTCCGCAGCGCCCGGTGTTTCCGGGGGGTACGTGTTAGCGACGACATGGTGTGATCGAACCTCCTACTATGTTGTCGTATGGAATGGCGCGGCCTGACGCGGCCGCGCATGTTTATGCCCCCAGCACCCGAACGAGATCGAGCATTTCCGGGTCCAGGGGCTTGTCTTTCGACCACACGTCCGCGAGGGGCGTGGTCGTAATCGTGTTGTTCTGCTCGCCAACGAGCACGCCGTACTGGCCATCCAGCAGCAGTTTCACGGCGGCGGAACCGAGTTGACTGGCGAGTACGCGATCGGCCGCTGTGGGCGAGCCGCCGCGCTGCACGTGGCCCAGCACGGTGGCGCGGGTTTCGTAGCCGGTGGCCTCTTCCACCTGGCGGGCGAACTCCTCGCCGCGCGCGGCGCCTTCGGCGACGACCATGAGGAAGGACTTCTTGCCGCGGCGATAGCCGGCTTCCAGCGTCTGCTTCACCTCTTCGATGGTCCAGGGGATTTCCGGCAGCAGCACCACCTCCGCGCCGCCGGCGATGCCGACATGCAGGGCGAGGAAGCCACGGGAGCGCCCCATCACCTCAATGACGAAGATGCGGTCATGCGAGGTGGCGGTATCGCGCAGGCGGTCAATGCTCTCCAGCGCGGTGTTGACGGCGGTGTCAAAGCCGATGGTGTAATCGGTGCCGTAGAGGTCGTTGTCAATGGTGCTGGCCACGCCCACGGTGGGGAAGTTGGCACGGGTGCAGAGCGTGGTTGCCCGTCTGCGAGCCGTTGCCGCCGATGACCACCAACCCCTCAATGCCGGCGGCGCGCAGGTGATCCACCGCCTGCTGAAAGCCTTCCGGCGTGCGGAAGGCCTGACTACGCGCGCTGTGCAGGATGGTGCCGCCCTGATTGATGATGCCCGAGACGGACGTTGCGTCCATAAGGGTGAAATCGCCCTCGACCAGGCCTTGATAACCGTGGCGGATGCCGATCACCTCCACCCCCGCGCTGATGCCCGTGCGGACGATGGCGCGGATGGCGGCATTCATGCCGGGGGAATCGCCCCCGCTGGTGAGCACTGCGATACGTTTCATTACTAAATCCATAAGAAGACGGGGTGGGGAATTCCCCACCCCGGAACCGTTTATTCTTCGCCGCGGGCGACGGTGCCGCCGCCAAGTGAACCGGTACTGCCGCTTGCGGCGGGGCTTCCGCCTTTGCCATCACTTTCAAAGAGGCGGATATACTCTTTCGTTTTCGCGACCACCGCGTCGCGAGCGGGTCCGAGCAGCTTGCGCGGATCTTTTTCGCCCGGCCGCTTGCCGGCGGCTTCGAGCATGGCGCGGTTGAACTCCATGCTGAGGGCGGTGGCGACGTTGATCTTCGTGTAACCGACCTTGATGGCATCTTTCAGCGAGCCTTCGCCGGGCAGCAGCTCGACGCCTTTTTCGATGGCGTGCGACTGATCAATGAGCACGCCGGAGGAGCCGTGGCTGACGATGGGGATCTGCGTCGCTTCGAAGATTTCCTTCAGGCGGTCAATGCGCAGCGGCCAGATGTCCAGCCAGAGGCCATGTACGGAGCCGACGGCGGCGGCGAGGAAATCCACGCCTGTCTCGTCCACGAAGCGCTTGGCTTCTTCCGGCTTCGCGATATGCTCTTCGACCGTGCGACCGATTTTCTTGCGGAGGATTTCGAACTGCTTGGGGATTTCCAGCGCGCGAATTTCCGCCATCTCGGCGTCGGTGAGCAGGTTCTCGATGGTGAGCACGGAGCCGATCTCCGCTTCCACCGGCAGGCCGACGGAGTGGGCGATATCCACGATATTCGCGGTCATGGCGATATTCTGTTCGAGGGGCAGATCATGACCGTCGAACATCAGCGAGGTGAAGCCGGCGCGCAGGCACTTCACATTCTGCTTGTAGTCAGTGCCATGGTCGAGGTGCAGAACCACCGGCACCGGAGCGCCGTCGGCCAGCACGCGGGCCATCGCGGTGATCATTTCCAACCCGGCGTATTTGATGGCGCCCTGGCTGGCCTGCACGATCACCGGCGAATTCAGCTCGGTGGCGGCCTGGACAATGGCTTGCGCCATTTCCATGTTGTTCAGGTTGAAGGCGCCGACGGCATACCCTTCAGCCCGCGCTTTCAACAATACTTCACGACTGGTGGCGAGTGGCACGGCTTTCTCCTTTTATGTCTCTCTCGTCGTATAGTTAACGGTATCGGAAAATCAGGAATTCCATTTTCCGCCCGTTCACGATGCGCGTTGTGCAATCAGTACCAACCGGGGTGCGTCCAGTTCAAGCGCTTCCCCGCGAAATCCACCGACGGCGTCCGTCACCGTCAGGCCGACTTCCCGCAGCAGTTCGCGTAATTCAGTGCAGGTATAGACACGCACGCTATGCGAAAATCGCCGCTGCTGGTCGCCGTCTACCAGCACCTGCTCGTGCATGTAGCGGCCTGCCCACACATCCCAGCGCCACGTGGTGATGACGAGCGCGCCATCCGGCAGACGCTTCCAACTTCGCGGCTGCGCGTGTCGCAACAGCGCGTCGCGATTGGCGACATCGAGCACGAACCAGCCACCGGGTTTCAGCGCCCGCGCCACTTCGGCGAGCACGCGGGCGTTCTCCTCATCCGCGAAGTAGCCGAACGCGCTGAACAGGCACAATACGGCATCAAAGCTGCCGTCCGCGAAGGGCAGCCGGCGCATGTCGCCGCGCACCAGCGGCAGGTCTACCTCCGCATCGCGCGCGCGGCGGGCGGCGACGGTCAGCAGATTCGCCTGCACGTCCAGCCCGATAACGTGAAATCCATGTCGCGCCAGCGGTATGGCGTGGCGGCCCTGGCCACAGCCCAGGTCCAGCACCCGTCCATCGAGCGGGATGCGCGCGGAGAGCGCCTCCGTCAGGAAGGCAACCTCCGGGTCGGTGCGCGACGGGGGAAACTGGTAGAGCCGCAGGTATTCCTCACCAAAATATTCCGGAACCCAGGCGGCTTCGGTTTCCTCAATCGGGCGCACGCGCCGTGAACTCATGACAGACCTGCCCCGTTCACGCGAGGGACGCCGCAGGCGTGTCAATACCCCGTTGTGCGAATCATCGCGCAAACCGCGTCATTATACCGGATTGTGAAAGATGGAGCAAGGGCTGGTTGGAGAGAAAAAGGGCGAGGTTATTCCATAGCTCCGGTTTCCAGCAGGACATCATGCAGAGCGGCGCGAGCGGCGTCGCGGCCCAGTTCCCAGGCGGCGATGAGGCGGTCGGTGAAGGCATCCTCTTCGGCACAGGTGATGCCACCATGGTCTTCCAGCCAGCGCACGGTTCGTCGCACGCCGTCTTCCCAGGTGATGCGGTATTCGTAGCCAAGGTCGGCGCGGGCTTTGCCGTTATCAAAGATGCCCGGCCATTGGAAGATTTCAAAGGCCATGGCGGCGCGATCATGCGCCATGGCGTAGAGGTCGTTGGCGGGGATGTAGATGGGATGATAGCGCCCGCCCAGCACGCGCGCCACCGCGGCATGGTACTGGTTCCAGGTCATCCACTCCTCACCGGTGACGTGATACGCTTCGCCAATAGCCACGTCGTTACCGAGGACATTGACGAAGGCGCGCGCCACGTCGCTGATATGCGCGGAGGCCCATAACCCCTGGCCGTCGCCATGCACGACAATGGGAAGGCCTTTGCGGATGCGGTCGAGATAGCAGGTATCGCCGCCGAGGGAGTGGACGATAGCGCCGCCTTCGCCATAGGTGTGCGAGGGGCGGATGATCGTGACCGGGAAGCCGTCTTCGAGGTAACGTCCGAGGAGGAAAGCCTCGCAGGCGGATTTGTTCAGGCCGTAGTCGCTCACCGGGGTGTGCGGTTCGGTCTCCGTCGCCGGCAGCGTCGAGAGCGGGCCACCGTAAACGCAGACAGTAGAGCAATGGATGAAATGCTTTACCCGACCGCGAAAGGCGGCGTAGGCGGTATGGGAATCCTCCAGTTGAAAAGCCACCATGTCAATGACGGCATCCATGGTCAGGTCGCGCGTCGCGTCGGCGAAGGCGACGGGGTCGCGGCGATCACAGGAGATATTGGGAATGGTGGTGGAGAGGCGCGAGCGGGTCTGGCCGCGCGTGAGGGTGACGACGTCGTGCCCGCGCGCGAGCAACTGCTCCACGATGGCTGTGCTGATGAGGCCGGTGCCGCCGATAAGTAACACGCGCATGAGATACCTCTTTACGATTCATCACGCAATGGATGCATCTGCTTTCATGGTTTGATGGGCTACACGGATGGCGTCCGCCACGTCGCGGTCCGGTGACACGGCGAGGTCCAGCCCGCAGATGCGGGTGAAAATGGCATCCAGACCGAGCGGATAGAGTTCATCGGCGAATTTCGCGTCGGGCGCCGAGAGGCGGTCACGCTCATCGGTGCCGCGGAATTCCAGCGCGGCGGCGGCAACCCGCGCCGTGGCCGGGCAGGGGACGCCGTGCGCCAGATCGAAGAGCATGGCGCCGATGAGGCGGTCCTCGCGGGACAGCTTGCGCAGCAGATCGCGCCCCACGCGGAAGACGGTGTCGCCCAGCGCGCGGTTACGAAACCGATTCAGCAGGTCTGCGATGTGCTCGGTCAAGGCATTTGGGGTGAACTCGTCCGGGTAGGCGGCCACCAGCGCGCGGGCGGATTCCTCCATCGCCGCGCGCGCCAGTTCGCGCAGTTCGGGAATATCCGTCACCTGCCAGATGTAGGCCTGGTAGGGATCGTACAGGTGCCCGAGATAGGCGACGGCGGCGTGGCCCAGGTTATGTACGAAGAGCTTGCGGTCCACATAGGCGGCGATATTGCGCTTCGGCGCGAGGCCGGGCACCGCCGGGATGGGATTTTTGAAAGCCAGCGCGTCGAGGATGAGGGTGTTGTAGGCCTCCGCGAAGACCCACAGCGGGTCTTCCATGCGCTGCGCCTCGGTCATGATCGGCACCATCTTGCCGATGCTCGTTTCCACCAGACCGACCATCTCTTCGAGGGGAAAGTCCGCCGGCAGCGCCTGCCCCAGACCGGTGCGCACGATGGAGGCGGCGTTGCGCAGGTTCTCCGCGAGGATGATGTCGAGGGGGCGCGCGCCCTGCCGCTCGCGACGGCGTTGCAGGCCGCGCGCGATGCCGGGGTACAGGAACGGCAAGGCGTTGGGCCCGACGGCGGTGGCGGCGATATCGCAGTCGGCCAGCGCGTCGGCGACGGCCTCCAGGTCTTTGCCGTGCACCGCGCGCACGCCTTCCACCCAGATCTCCTCCCGGCGGGTATCCATCACCATCACCCGATAGCGCTCGCGGGCGTTGAGGGCGGTGACCAGCTCATCCATCACATCAACGAAGATGACTTCATAACCGGCGGCAGCGAACAACTGCGCCACGAAGGAGCGTCCGATATTGCCGGCGCCAAATTGCACGAGAGTGGGCATAACACCGGTAGATTCTCTCCCGCGCGGAGAACTCCTGCCGGAGGGGAGGGGAATTCGACGAAGGTAGGCGACTGCTTACGAGTTATGATGACGACGACGATGACGATTGGGGGATTACCCCCCGTTACCCCCCGGCGTTACCCCCCGTTTTTGTGCATTTTCGCAAAATGGGGGGTAATGGTTTCCGTTCGACCACCCGCCCGGTCCTAAAGAACCGGGCTACCGAACAGCGCCCCGTGAACGGGGCTTGGACGGAGAGCTTCCGCCGGTTGCGGAAAAAAGATTGTTTTTTTGCGAAAAGTAGCCATAAGACCACCTGTTCGATCGTGTTTGGCGGGCGGGCGCTATGTGATTGTCATGGTACGGGCGGCAGTATCAATACTGATGCTTTATGACTGGATTGCCCAGTCGGACGCGCCTTGCTCAGGCTGCGGCGCGACTAAGAACTTCATCGAACGATAGTTTCTTAATGCAACAGTATTGGACGGCAGTATCAATACTGTTGCTTTAACTTGCCACCACTGTCCCGCTTCGCGTGCTATCCTCATCCTATCTG
>JAKIYB010000163.1:0-235 GCA_022708765.1 Armatimonadota bacterium
TATAACCAAACCAGAACAGCGAAACGATGATGACGACCTTTCGGAACATGCTAATCACCTCCGTGTTTGGCTACGGTGAGGATAACAGAACCGGGAAAGGCGGGCAAGGGCACATGTGGCGAGTAGAATTCCCACAGTGAGCTATTGCGTCTCCGCCTTCGCCCGCTCCAACGCCTCCACTCGCCGCTTGATGCTTGGATGCGTGTAAATCAGCGCCTCTTCCCAGCGCGGGGGG
>JAKIYB010000163.1:268-8223 GCA_022708765.1 Armatimonadota bacterium
TGTAGAAGGAGCGGATGCCGGCGTTGGGATCCCCGGTGACGCGCAGGGCGAAACGGTCGGCCTGCCACTCCATGCGGCGGGAGAGATAGCTGGAGGGTGGGGTACTGACGATGCCGATGAGCACGGCGAAGAGGAGGAGCAGCGGGTAGAGCGCGGGGTTGGCCAGGGAGTCGGCGCCCAGCGCCGCGCCGTGACGGGCGAGGAGCCAGCCGCCGCCGAACTGCACCGCCAGGCCGGCGAGGAGCACGCCGAGGACGGAGAGCACAATCCCCTGCACGATGTGGCCGAGCACGTAGTGGCCCATCTCGTGCGCCATCACGAACTTCACTTCCGCCGGCGTGAACTCGCGCAGCAGGGTGTCGTACAGCACGATGCGGTGGGTGGGGCCGAACCCGTTCACGTAGGCGTTGGCGGCGTTGCTCTGGCGGCTGGCGTCTACCTGGAAGACGTCGCGCGCCTCGATGCCCTGTTCGTGCGCCATGGCGAGGATATCGCGGCGCAGCGCCTCGTCTCGCAGCGGCGTAAACTTGTTGAAGAGCGGGGCGATGAAGACGGGCTGGATGACCACCAGGAAGATGGTGATCGGCGCCGCCGCCAGCGCCAGCCACGCCCACCACCACCCCGGCGCGGCGCGCAGCAGCCAGTAGAAGAGCAGCGCCAGCGGCAGCGTGATGACCAGCCCCACCGCGCCGCCCACCAGGTAATCGCGGAACCAGGCGGCGGGCGTCTGGTTCGACAGCCCGTATTTGTGCGGCGCGATGAAGCCGCTGTAGTAATCCAGCGGCAGCGTGAGCAGCGCCATGGCGACGGTGACGATGCCCGCTATCGCCAGCACCGCCAGCGGCCAGCGGCCGTCGAAGAGCGCGGCCAGCTTCCCCAGCCAGCGCGCGCCGCCCAGCAGCAGGAAGCCGCCGAGCAGCACAAGTTGCCAGCCGATGCCGGCGAGCATGAGCAGGCGCTGTTCATCATGCCGCCGTCGGGCGAGGGCATCCTCCCGCGGGGTGGGTGGCTCGCTGGAAATCATCGCCCGCATGCCGGTGGGAGTCGCCGGTTCCTCGGCAAACGCCCCTCCGCCCGGCAGGCAAACGCTGCCCATCAGCAACCCCAGCAGCAGCACCCAATAGCGACGGCGCATCGTGCTCATAACGGCATTATACCTTATGGCGCGGGCGCGCGTGACCCGCTTATCCCCACGGATCCCTCTCCGCCGCCACCAGCACCCGCAGGTCCGGACAATCGCGCCGCAACACGTCCGCGAGCAAATCGGCGGCGGGGCGCTCGGTCGGGTAATGGCCGGCATCAATGATGGGGAAGCCGCGCTGGCGGGCGAGCAGCGCGTGGTGGTGCTTCACCTCGCCGGTGAGGTAGAGGTCCGCGCCGACGCCGATGGCGGCTTCCAGAAAGTCGCCGCCGCTGCCGGTGCAGAGGGCGACGGTGCGCACCGGGCGGTCGGCGGGGCCGGCGAGGCTGAGGCGCGCCGTCCGCAGCACCGTGCCGGCATGTTCCAGGAAGGCGCCGGCGGTGGTCGGCTCCGCCAGTGTGCCGACGCGCCCGAGGCCGGCGCCCGGCCAGGCGTTCTCCAGCGGCAGCACGTCGTAGGCGACTTCTTCGTATGGGTGGGCGGCGAGCATGGCGGCAATGGCGCCGCCGAGCCGTGCTTTCGGCACCACCGTCTCCAGCCGCGTCTCCTCCACGCGCTCCAACTGCCCCCGCGTGCCGACGAAGGGAGTCGTCCCCTCCTCCGGTCGGAAGGTGCCCACCCCGCGCGCGCTGAAGGTACACTCCGAGTAATTGCCGATCTGGCCCGCCCCCGCCCCGGCCAGCGCCGCGCGCACGGCGTCGGCGTGCGCCTCCGGCACGTAAACCACCAGCTTCAGCAGTGGACGCGCGGCTGAGGGAATCAACGGGCGGGTGTCGCGCAGTCCCAGCAGCCCGGCGACGTGCGTATTCAGCCCCGCCGGCGCGCTGTCCAGATTCGTGTGGACGGCGATGAGGTTGCAGTCCTGCCGAATCAGCGCGCGCGCCAGCGTCGCCGTGCCGCCGTCTTCCATCACGCGCTTGAACGGGCTGAAAATGAGCGGGTGGTGCGTCACCAGCAGTGATGCCCCCGCGTCCGCCGCCTGCGCCAGCGCGCCGGGGGTGCAGTCCAGCGCCACCAGCACGGTCTCCACCGCCTGCGCGGGGTCGCCCACCAGCAGGCCGACATTGTCCCAACTTTCCGCCAGCGCCGACGGCGCGAAGCGGTCGAGGATACGAGCAATATCACGGACGGTGATCATGGCAACCCTCCCGGCGCTTACTTCGTCAAGGAGTGGAAGCCTTCCTGCCGCACTCTGCATGTCACGCATTGTCATATACTACTGTCGTATACCACATCCGCCACCCCTGATGCTCTTTGATATGTGAATAGCGCTATGCTCGGTACCCGGTTGGTCAGTTCGATCCATTGCGTCCCTGCGGAGAGACGCCTGGCCGGATGGCCTCGCAGGGGGGGTATTTCAATGCCCACATCCCCCACATAGCGCTATGCATTCATCAAAGAGCGTCAGGGGGAGAGCGCGTTTATTACCCCCGTTCTCTAATACTACTACCGTATATCACATTCACCACCCCCTGAAGGAGGTGGCGAACCAGGGCAAGCACGCTGAAGCGCGCTCATTCGCCCAAGCATTCAGGGCGCTTCAGCGTCCTTCACCATGTTAGCACCCTCCTTCAGGGGGGTGTCGAGCACGAAAGACGGGAGTAGTATTAGGGTGAATAGTTCGAACGCCACCGGGATGCCGGTGGCGTTTTTGCGTTGGGCGCGGGATGCGGGAGATACGAATGACAATACCCGTGACCTTTTTCCCGTACCTGTACGTGGAGACCGCGCGGAAGATCCCGTCGTCCATCGTCATCGCCGCCGTCATGGGCCAGCGGCAGAAGCGCGTGATCCTGACGGAAGCGGCGGCGCTGCCGTGGCCGGCGCAGGCGGAGGCGGTGGGCGCGCTCATCCGCGCGCACTACGCGGAAACGGGCGGCGACTGCTTCCTCTTCGGCGCCATCGAAGGCTACGTGCTGCGGCTGACGCCCGAGCTCGCCTACCGCTTCGGCACGGACGGCGCGCTCCAGGAAGGCCCGCTGACGGATTTTCACGAGGACGGCGTGGCCATCGCCATGATAGGAGACCAGCCGTTTACTTTTCGCGAGTAACAGCGTCAGATCATCATCGTGAATCCCGTGCCGGCAAGCGGAGGTTTGATAGGAAACGTCCCCCGCCTGCCGGCGCGGTTGCGGGTGGTATTCCCAAATGCGCCCACCAACGACCTGTTGCTCGCATACCGCTACGCCGCTTTCTTCACCTCGACCAGCGTCAGAGTGAAGGTCAAATCCTGGCCAGCCAGCGGGTGGTTGGCGTTGAGCAGCACGTGGTCTTCGGCGACGTCCTCCACGGTGACCGGGATGGTCTGGCCGTCAGGCAGCATCATCTGCAGTTGCATGCCGGGTTCCGGGCTGATTTCATTGGGAAAATCCTCGCGCGGCACCTTGGCTGTCAACTCTTCGCGTGGTTCGCCATAGGCCTGGGCGCACGGGATGGTGACCGTCTTCTCTTCGCCGATCTCCATGCCGCGCACACCTTCGTCAAAGCCGGGGATGACGTCACCGCCGCCCAGCGTGAATTCCAGCGGCTCCCGCCCTTTCGAGCTGTCAAACACCGTGCCGTCTTCCAGCACGCCGGTATAATGCACTTTCACGGTATCGCCCTGTTCCGCCTTTGCCATTCTTGCCACCTTTCGTCACATCCGCGCCCTCAGTATCGGGCGCGCGAGGCGCCATCATACCTGCTTTCCGGCATGGGAGCAAGGCAATGGGTGGAAATGGGCGGGGAAATGGACACAAACCTCTGGCGTCACAGCCGATCCGCCTGCTACGCCATCTCCACTTCCGCCAGTTCCACCTCAACCACCCACAGTGGCATGGGAAGGTCGGTGGGAAGGCGGATAGCGTCTTTGGGGGTGGTGACGAGCAGCATGTCGCCGGTGAGCTGCGCCTGGATGCGGGCGAGATCGTCCACCGAGTAGCGGTGATGGTCGGGGAAGCGGCAGGGGGTAACAACGGCGCCCAGCGTCACCAGCATCTTTTCGAATTCAGCCGGGTGGCCCAGCCCGGAAAGGGCGAGCACCTGGCGACCGCGCAGCATCTCCAACGGCGCCTGAGCGCCGTCCAGCGCGCGCAGGAACAGCGGGCGATGTGCGGTGTAGCGCACGCGGGCGCGGGGGGCGAAGACGGCGATGCGGCGTTTCAGGTGCGCCAACTGCGCCGGCGAGGCGAGATCCGCGTGCGTCACCCACACTTCGTGCGCGCGGCCCAGGTGCGACCACGGTTCGCGGAAGAAGCCGCGCGGCGCCAGCGCCTCGCGCGCGGCGGGCTGCAGCGCGTCCAGCAGCACGATGTCGGTATCCCGGTGCAGGCGCCAGTATTGAAAGCCGTCGTCCAGCAGCAGCACTTCGGGATGAAAATGCTCCAACGCGTAGCGGCCCGTTTCGCGCCGGTTCGTGCCGACAATCACCGGCACGCCCGGCAGGCTCACCGCCAGCAGATACGGTTCATCCCCCGCCTCCTCCGGCGTCAGCCGCGCGCCCGATTCGGTGGAGACGACGGCCATCGCCTCCCGCGAGGCGCGCCCGTAGCCGCGGCTGAGGATGACCACCTTCTTCCCCGCCGCCGTGAGTTCGCGCGCCAGCTTCATCACCGCCAGTGTCTTCCCGGTGCCGCCCATGGACAGGTTGCCGACGCTGATGACCTCCACCGGCAGCTTCGTTTGCCCGCCGGCGGCCATGTCAATCCGCAAGCCGATCCAGAAGTCGCGGGTGGTCATGTGTTAAAGTCCCAAGTCCGAAGTCCGAAGTCCGAAGTCCCGAGTCCGGTTTCGTGTGCGTTCGGTTTTGTCTCAGTATAACGTTCTGTTAGCTGGGCGAATCTTTTTGGCGTGCGGGATTGGTTTTTCGATGGGCGAACTTTTTACCTCGCATTGGAGACGATTCCAGGTACTGAATCACTCCTCCGATTAGACGGCATGTCTCGTCAATCTGGTTATACACTTTGGGAAATTCAACCTCGGTAATATATTCGGCATCGAGAGCCACGTAGAGATGTGATTGCGTTTCACGCGCTGAGCCCATGGCATACGAGATAAACAGCACAAATTCGTTATCGCCGCCGCGCCCATGTCCTTCCGCTATATTGCCCATGATGGACGATGACGAGTCCTTGTATCTGTCCGCGCAGCCTGAAATCTTGTGCAAATGGGCCGATCTTTGCCAGTTGGTAGATGCGGCTGGTCACTTTCCGCGCCTGTTGCTGTGCCGTAATGTCCTCAAACCGCGTAAATGTCGTCATCGCTGCATCCTCCTGTTCACATGAATGATCACATTTATGTTACTAAGTCGCCGCTCCCATCCATACCCGAATTGCTCAGGACTCAGGACTCAGGACTCGGGACTCGGGACTTCGGACTCCGGACTGTGGACTTCGGACTCCAGCCCGATCGTACCCGACACTTCCAACAGTTTCCGCGCAATCACCGCGCAGCGCACGGCGGCGCCGCTGTGCTGGGCGAAGACGCCTTTCGCCTGCTCCGCGATTTTCCGGCGCAGGCGCGGAGTGCTCATCAGCTCGATCCAGCGCGCGGCGAGTTCGTCGGCGTCCGCCACCTGGTAGCCCACGCCGGCGTCCAGCACGATGTTGGTGATGTCGCGGGTTTTGTGCATGTGCGGGCCGAAGAGCACCGCCTTGCCCAGCCCCAGCGGCTCCAGCAGGTTGTGCCCGCCGATGGGCGCCAGGCTGCCGCCCACGAAGGCGACGCCGCAGAGGGCGTAGGCGCGGGCGAGCTCGCCGATGGTATCGAGGATAATGACCGCGTCGGGCGGCGGGGGCACCGTCGCCAGCTTGCTGCGGCGCGCGACGGCGAAGCCGTGCGCCACCGCCAGCTCCTCCACCGCCTGCGCGCGGTCAGTGGCGCGCGGGGCGATAATGAGGCGTATCTTCGGCTGTGCGGTTTTGAGCTGCCGGAAGGCTTGCAGCACGATTTCCTCTTCACCGGGATGGGTGCTGCCCGCTACCACCGTCGGTTCGTCGCGCTTCAGTCCCAGCGCGTTGCGCAGTGTCACCTGCTCGCCCAGCGGCACCTCGGTGAGCACCTGATCGAATTTCGTATTGCCCACCACCGTCACGCGATCGGGATCGGCCCCCAGCCGAATGATGCGGTCGGCGTCCTCCTGCGACTGCATGCAGAAGCAGTCAATATTGCTGAGCATCCAGCGATACAGGAAGCTGAAACGCGCCGCGCCGCGCAGCGAGCGGTCGCTGATGATGCCGTTCGCCAGCATCACCCGGCAACCGAGCATCTTGGCCACCGCCAGGAAATTCGGCCACAGCTCCGTTTCGACCAGTACCACCAGTTGCGGGCGCACCGCGCGCAGCGACAACCACACGCCGGGGAGGAAATCGAAGGGAAAATAGACAGTCTGGCCGCGGTCGCCCACCATGCGCTGCGCCTGGGCCTGCCCGGTGTCCGTGGTGGTGGAATGAAAGAGTTCCCACCCCGGCAGCGCCGCCAGCAGCGCCTCCCAGATCGGCTTCGCCGCTACCGTCTCCCCCACCGAGACGGCGTGCAGCCAGATGCGCGGCGCCGTCCCCCGCAGCTTGCGCCCGGCGATGCAGCCCATCTGCTCGGTGAAACCTTTGCGCGACTTCCCATTCGCCAACAGCCGCCAGAGCAGCACCAGCACCGCCAGCGGGCTCAACAACACCAACACCAGATTGTAGAGGAGAAAGATGAGCATGGTTGAACGAAGGTAATCATTCGACGCCCATGCGTCGAAGCCCTTTTTCCCGCGCGGAAAGGCGTTCCCCGGCAGGGAAACCGCAGCCCCGCGCCGAATAACCTCTCCCGGCAATTGAGGAGGCAATCCCGTGGTTAAGATTCCGGTACAGGTTCAGGGCAGCTACGCGGTGGGCGTGGACGTGGGCGGCACGAATATTCGCGCCGGAGTGATCACCCGCGAGGGGAAGAAACTCGGCGAGGGGCGGCGGCCCGCCCGGGCGATGGAAGGCATCGCCGCCACGCTGCGCATGATCACCGAAACCATTGAGGACGCGCTGGCGGACGCCGGCGTGGACCGCGCCGGCTTGATGGGCATCGGCATGGGCGTGCCCGGCCGGCACAACTCGGAGGAAGGGCTGGTTTACTACTCACCCAACTTCGCCGGCTGGACGAACGTGCAACTGCTGCTGCCGGTGGAAGAGCACTTTGGCGTTGCCTGCTACATGCGCAACGACGTGAAGACCGCCAGCATGGGCGAATACTACTTCGGCGCGGGCAAAGGCCATGGCTGGGTGGTGATGATCACCCTCGGCACCGGCATCGGCGGCAGCCTCATCGCCAATGGCAAGCTGATGCTCGGCGCCGGCGAGGGGTTCGCCGAGGTGGGCCACATGACGGTGAATCCCACTGGCCGCCTGTGTGGTTGCGGTAACCAGGGCTGCTGGGAAGCGATGGCCGGGCGCGACGCCATTATCGAGCGCGCCATCCGCCTGCTGCAGACCGGCCGGCCCAGCACCCTCGGCGACCTGACGAAGTATGACATCAACGCCATCACCCCCGCCTGCATCGCCCAGGCCGCGCAGGACGGTGATGCCCTCGCCCGCGAAGTGCTGGAGGAAACCGGCATGTGGGTGGGCATCGGCGTGGCGAATCTCATTCAACTCTACAATCCCGAGGTCGTCATCATCGGCGGCGGCATCAGCCAGGCCGGCGATCTCCTCTTCGGCCACATCCGCCGCACGGTCAACTGGCGCGCCCGCATGGTCCCCGCCGGCACCGCCCAAATCCTCCCCGCCGCCCTCGGCGACGACGCCGGCATCTTCGGCGGCGCGGTACTGGTGTTTGAAGCGGCGAAAGGATGATCACCGAA
>JAKIYB010000163.1:8233-8504 GCA_022708765.1 Armatimonadota bacterium
GCACGCGTAACCTGGCGTCCTCTTGCGCCGATCTCTCCCATCGCTGTGCGCGAATGCGCACAGCGATGCTGGTATCTCCTCTTGCATGGGGGCACATATCCGGTAGCTTCTCCGGCTGCATGGCCGCTGAATCACTATCGGGAGTGCCGGGGCAGGGAGGTGCCGGATGAGTAACCTCATTGGCTTGACGGTGCGGACGCGCCGCGTGGACGCGCGCACGGCGGTGGTGGCGCTGGAAGGGGAGATGGATATCTACACCACTCCGCGCGCC